>CAYXOZ010000125.1:0-4918 GCA_964467135.1 uncultured Dehalococcoidaceae bacterium | reverse complement strand
CGGGCGGACACCTGCTGCCGGGCGTCGTAGGCAAAGCGGCGGGCGCGCAGGACGGCGGGCGACTCCGGCGTATAGCTCTGCGGGGCATCCGGGTAGGTGGGGCAATAAACGCAACTACCGGGGCAGCTAACGGGCGCGGTCATCACCGCCAGGGGGGTAACGCCGGAGATAGTCCTTGTAAATTTCCTGATATTGACCATATGATATATTAAGTTTAGCAGATAAGGCTTATGTCAACAAAATTAAACAGGCGACTATTAGTTATAGCGGGCACATTCTTTACCGCACTGGGAATAGTCGGCATATTTATTCCCATATTACCGACGACCCCCTTTCTACTGCTAGCCGCCGCCTGCTATATGCGGAGCTCCGAACGTTTTTACCGCTGGCTTTTAAACAACAGGATACTCGGCGCCTATATCACAAACTACATCGAAGGCAAAGGGATGGCTTTGAGGGCAAAGCTTTTCACGCTTTTCCTGTTATGGGCCAGCATCGGGGTGACAATAGGGATAGGCACGCAAAACCTGGCGGTCAGGATAATCCTGGGACTCGTCGCGGCCGGCGTCACCATACATATTATGAGTATAAAAACAAGACGAAAAGGGGAACTAACAACGAAGGAGGTCTTCGACCGGATAGCGCCGGGGTGGTACAACTACCGTCACCGCTCGATTTTCACCCGCGAGCTAGAAGAAATAGCGGTGAGGTGGCGGGGAGGCAAATTACTTAACGTGGGCTGCGGGCACGGGCCGGACTTCTTACCTTTTAAAGAAGGCTTCGAGCTATACGGAATAGATATATCCGGTAAAATGTTAGAGCTCGCCGGGAAATACGCTAAAAAATACAGTTTCGATGTTAACCTCACAGAAGCAGATGCCCGCGAAATACCCTTTAGCGACACATTTTTCGATTACGCTATCGCCGTGGCGACCTACCACCATATCGAAGGCGAAGAAGAGAGACTGCGGGCTTTTAAAGAGCTCAAGCGGGTGCTAAAGCCCGGCGGCGAGGCTTTCATCACGGTGTGGAACAGATGGCAGCCGCGGTTCTGGTTCAGAGGAAAGGACACCCTGATACCGTGGAAAAGCGGAGACGAAACGTTCTACCGCTATTATCATCTGTTCTCCTACCGGGAGCTGGAAAAGATAATAAAGAAGGCAGGCCTGGAGGTAGTGAAATTATATCCGGAAGGCAAATATAGATTCCCGATAAAGATTTTCTCCAGAAATATTTGCCTGCTGGCGAGGAAGGTTCAAAAAGATT
The DNA here is from genome assembly GCA_964467135.1 of uncultured Dehalococcoidaceae bacterium. Lineage (GTDB taxonomy): Bacteria > Chloroflexota > Dehalococcoidia > Dehalococcoidales > RBG-16-60-22 > JBFYTX01. The sequence continues at coordinate 3,652 of CAYXOZ010000125.1, read as the reverse complement.
TAAGCCCTATTGACAATCAATCGACATGAAAATATACTGAGATACCCGGCAGAGTGCACGTTAATGATGAAAACCGGCGAAATAACAGTCAAAGTCCTGGCGGGAATCCTGATAGTCGCGTGTACGTTGATGATTGGACTGTTTGTTTTGCCGTTCCTGATTATCGGCGGCGGCTACGGATTGATGAAAAAACCGTTCAAGAAAATCTATATCAACCTGGGCGCCCTCATCTTGACAACGATATTTACGGCAATGATAGGCAGCGGCGTCTTCTACATTTATATTGAAGCAACCAGCCCCAAAAAAACAAGCATCGGGATGGTGATATTGAGTATTTTCATGATGGCGATGGGATTTATTTCCCTGCTAATAACAATAACACAGGTCATATACCCGAACATAGAGAAACTCAAAAGAAAGAACAAGGTACGTGCGCTGATACGGGCCTTAGAATATGATGATTGGGGTGTGAAAGGAGACGCCGCGAAAGCCCTCGAAGAAATCGGCGATGAAAGAGCTAAAGAACCTCTGCAAAAGTATTATACTATTATCGCTCAAAATGAAGCGGATGAATACAATATGAAACGCCCCAGCGGCACGTATTTCTAAGAGATATCAAAGTCCCCTGCTTCTATTTTTCCACATCGACCCACAGCTTTTCACCATCTGACGTAAAGTCAATCGTGCCATCTTCATCAGTCCGGTAAATATTTACGCCGCCGATTTCCCCGGCTAACCGACCGACCACCTCAGCATCCGGCAGGCCGAAATCATTGTCAGCGCCGACGGAGATAACCGCCGCGGCGGGGCCCACCACCGCCAGGAACTCTGCGGCACTGGAGGTATCCGAGCCATGATGGGCCACCTTGAGAACCGTGCTGGCGAGAGGCGCGCGTTCCCGGACGAGCTCCCACTCCGTTTCCCTCTTGATATCAGCGGTCAGCAAAAAGCTCACCTCACCGTAGACCAGGCGTAGCACCAGGCTATCATTATCGATATCGGGCGGGCGGCCGGGCGGGGGGACAAGGGGCGGATGCAGCACCTCCAAAACCACGCCGTCGCCGAGGTCGAGACGCTGTCCAGCACAGGCAAACACGCTCTTGACCTTTTTCTCGTCGATAGTCCTCAGCCACTCGTCAAACAACGGGGAAGAATAATCGCAAGAGGGGTAAAGCACCTGTTCCACATTGTAGCGCCGCAGCACTTCCGCCAGCCCGGCGAGGTGGTCCTGGTGAGGGTGAGTTAAAATCAGCAAATCGATAGACCTGTCCCAGAAAGGCATGCGGCTGCCGAGCGCCAGGGTTATCGCCCGGGGACTGGGGCCGCCATCGACAAGGATTTGCTGATTCCCTTTCTGAATGAGAATCGCATCACCCTCACCCACATCGAGAAAGCTCACACGAAGTTCATTACCAGGCATGGTGGCGGCAGTGAAAGACACCAACACCGCCAGCAGAGAAAGCGGCAGGATAGCCCAGCTAATGCCCCGTGAAAATCCGAAAGAAAAGCCCGCCCCGGACTTCATCAACCCGGCGGCGCCGGACACCAGGTTGCGGGCCTTCCTCCAGCGGCCGTGGAGCCAGATAACCGCCGCCAGCACCACGTAGTAACAGATGACAAAGACCGGGCTGAGGGAGTCGACCGCCACAGCCGATACAGAGGGAGTCGCCAGCCCGCTGACGACCGCCATCATATAAGACAAGAACGGCCACACCAGCCAGCCCAAAGCCCAGGCGACAGTCAGCGAAGCGAGACCGACGAAAGCCGCGAGAGTCCCGAGAACAATGATAAAGGGCAGTGCCAGCGTAGTCAGAAAGGTAGCCAGGGGACCCACCACGGAGAAGATGCCGAAGTAATAAGCCACCGCCGGCCAGACCGCGATAATAGCCGCCAGTGTAGCGCTCATGGTATTGACGGTAAGATTGGCGAAAGAAACGAGGGCGCCTTCATCGCCAAGCCTTGCGGAGACAAAACGTCCGCCGAAAGCGCTGAAAACGGGATAAATAAAGACGAGACCGGCCATCGCTAGAAAGCTCAACTGGAAAGAGGCGTCCCCGAGGACATAGGGGCTGACGCCCGCCATGACGGCGGCGGCGAAGGTCAGGGCAACGATGGCGCTCTGCTGGCGGCCGAGGGCCTCGGCAAGGAGAAACAGGCTCGCCATGATGGCGCTACGCAGGACAGGGGGATTCATACCGGTAAGGACGGCGTAAAGCCAGACGCCGCCCAACGCCAGCCAGACGTAGAAATAGCGCCGGCGCCCGAAGAGCCAGAGTCCCACGCCCAGCATAATACCCGCCATGATACTGATATTAAACCCGGATATCGCCAGGAGGTGGGTCGTGCCGCTGCGGGTGAAATCATTATTTAAGTCGGCGGGGATATTGCCGCGCATTCCCAGGATAATGCCCTGGGCCAGCGACGCCTGGGGTTCGGGGAGGGACTGAGCCAGGGTCTGCGCCAGGCTTTCTCTTAAAGAATAAATCCAGGCCAGGGGCGGAAACCCCTGCCCGGTATCCAGCACCTCGATTTCCGGATAGAGCATGGTGGCATAAATGCCCTGGTGCGCCAAATAACCGCGGTAATCGAAATCGTCGAGCTGAGGCGGCGTATTTAAGTTGCCGGTCAGCTTAAGAACATCGCCGTAATGATAGGCAGGGTAGCGGGGCACAAAGACCAGCACCGTCCCTTTGACGTTCCGCCAGTCCGAGTCCAACTTAATCTCCTCGACAGAAAGAGTAAGGTGGGCGCTTTTATCACGGACATCGGGGTCGCGCGTCAGCATACCCTTAACCTCGAAAGGCCCCAAGTCGTTATAGGAACGGAGTCGACTCTCATCAACCATGTTAAGGTTTGAGTACGAATAAGCGGCGGCCGCAACACAGAGAACGATTCCCAGTCCGGCCATAATTACCGGCCTGACATACCGGCGGTTAAAAAAGAGCAGCGGCAGCGGGGCGAGGCCGGCGAGGCACAATATCCAAGGCAAATGGAATTTTGAACCCAGAAAGATACCGAGGACCCAGGCGCAGCTTAAAAAAATAATGAACATGAGCCCCTGTTTCTAAAAATTAACCGGCGACGGTAATCAGGTCTTTGATGTTTTCCAGGGTGACGGCGCCGATGCCTTCTACATTAAGTAACTCATTGATATCGCGGAAAGGGCCGTTTTCCAGGCGGTAAGCCACGATGGCCTGGGCCCGGACATCACCGATGCCGGGCAGGGCGGAGAGCAGCCAGACGTCAGCGGTATTGATATTGATTTTTTGGAGCTCAGCCACTTCTCCCCGGCCGGGAACGATAAGCTCCAAATAATCGGGCTCGGCGTCACCGGTAACGCCGCCGGCAGCCCCGATAACGTCTTCAAGAGTATCCCCGGACGCCACGGGATAGATGCCGGGATTGCTGACCTCACCACCGACGTATATCTTTCCGGCCAGCGAGGGGGCGGGGGGCAGAGAAATTTCAAAGGGCCGGCCCGGGCGGTACTTCAATCCGATGACCACGCCGCCGATAATAATAATTACTACCAAAAGGGCAGCTAATAGAGTCCAGCCACTAAAAAACCCGCCTGCCTTCACCGTAGGTCTCCGTTATCAAGCAATCGAACGATAGCAGTATATTATAAGCCGAGTTTTGCCATTTGGCAAAC
>CAYXOZ010000124.1:0-4951 GCA_964467135.1 uncultured Dehalococcoidaceae bacterium | reverse complement strand
CCGGCCTGCCACATCTCCGAGTTGCCCATCACCGCCAGCTCTTTGCCGAGCAATTGTTTATAGTCCGGGCGCCCCGTCGACCGTATCACGCGGCGGGTCTCGACGCCTTTAGCCACTCTTTCATAGAGCTCTTTAAAGACCGGCATGACCGCCTTTTTAAACTTCGGCTTCCAGTCGAGCGCGCCGCGCTGGGCGGTGGCGGAGCAGTTAGCGTACATCCAGTCCATGCCGTTTTCGGCCACCAGCCTGATGAGGCTCTCGGTAAGCTCTTCGACGGTCTCGTTAAAAGCCTCGCTGGGGCTGTGGCCGTGTTTTCTTAAGGTATCGTATTGCGCTTCCATGATGCCTGCCAGTGCCCCCATAAGCACGCCCCGCTCCCCTACGAGGTCGGAGTACACCTCTTTCTCGAACGTCGTGGGGAAAAGGTAGCCCGAGCCGATGGCAATCCCCAGGGCCAGGCACCGCTCTTTAGCCCTGCCCGTCGCATCCTGGAAAACGGCGTAGCTGGCGTTAATGCCCGCCCCGGAAAGGAAGTTGCGCCGCAGCGACGTGCCCGAACCTTTCGGCGCTACCATAATAACGTCGACGTTTTTGGGCGGGATAATTTTCGTCTGGTCTTTGTAAACAATCGAGAACCCATGCGAGAAGTAAAGCGCTTTGCCCTTCGTTAAATGCTTCTTGATAACCGGCCAGATACGCTTCTGGGCGGCGTCCGTCACCAGCATCTCTATAATCGTGCCGCGCCGGGCTGCCTCTTCTATCTCGAACAGGTCTTTGCCGGCTTTCCAGCCGTCCTTCTCCGCCCGCTTCCAGTCCTCCGGGAACTGTTTGCTCTGCCCGATAAGGACGTTGAAGCCGTTGTCCTTCATGTTTAACGACTGTCCCGGTCCCTGTACGCCGTAGCCGATGACCGCGACAACTTCATTCTTTAATACTTTGCGGGCTTTCTCCATCGGGAACTCGCTCCGCATGACTACTTCTTCTTTAGTGCCTCCGAAATCAATAAGGGCCATGTTACTCACTCCCTTCCGTTTTATTTTTCCGAGTTCTTCGCCGCTTTTTCCTCCGTAGGGAGGACCCCTCGAATCATCGCCACGCGGCCCGTGCGGGCAATCTCCTTGATGCCGAAGCCGCGCAGCAGCTTCAGCATGGAGTCGATTTTATCTTCGTCACCGGTAATTTCGATGGTCAAAGAGTCCGAAGCCACGTCGACTATATTAGCTCTAAAGATATCCGCAATTTCGATAATTTCGCTGCGCGTCGCCGAGCTAGCTTTGACCTTGACCATCGCCAGCTCGCGGATGGTTATCTTATCGCCGGAGATATCCGAAACGCGCACGACGTCGATCAGCTTGTCGAGCTGCTTCCTTACCTGCTCGACCATCGCGGTCGTCCCGTTGACGACGATGGTCACGCGGGACAGGTGCGGCTCCTCGCTGTGGCCGACCGCGATGCTATCGATGTTGAAGCCGCGCCGGCGGAAAAGGCTCACCATGCGGTTCAGGACACCCGGCTTGTCCTGGACAATCGCAACTAGGGTGTGCTTCGTCGTGGCCATGTCGACACCTCTTTCTTGGGTTGCTCCATGAACTCGGCGTTGGACGCCCCGGGCGGCACTATCGGGAACACATTTTCCTCGGGCTCCACCATGAAGTCTATCAGGAAAGGCCCATCGTAATCCATCGCCTGTTGTATCGCCCCCGCGACCTCCTCGCGGCGAGTGACCCTCAGGCCCGGGATGCAGTAGGCCTCCGCCACTTTCACGAAGTCGGGGCAGGAGAGCGGGGTGGCGACATACCTCTTGCCGTAGAAAAGCTCCTGCCACTGCCGCACCATGCCCAGGAAGCCGTTATTCATTATCGCAATTTTCACAGCGATTTTGTCCTGGACTAAAGTGGCCAGTTCCTGGATGGTCATCTGGATGCTGCCGTCGCCATCGATGAGCCAAACAGTCCGGTCTGGCCGGCCTACTTTAGCGCCCATCGCGGCCGGCAGACCGAAGCCCATGGTGCCCAGGCCGCCGGAAGAGATAAAGTTGTGCGGTTCGTGGAAGATGTAGTGCTGGGCGGTCCACATCTGGTGCTGGCCCACCCCGGTTACCACGACGGCGTCGCCGCGTGTAGCCTCATAGAGCTTCGTGATAATGTACTGGGGCAGCAGCTCGGCGCCATCGCGTACTTCCAGCATTGGGTGCTGCCTGCGCCATTCGTCAAGCTGCTGTAGCCATTCGACGTGCTGGCGGGTATCCACCATCTTGTATAGCGCCTGGAGTACGGCCTTGACGTCGCCGACGATAGGTACGTCGACGCGGACGTTCTTGCCGATTTCCGCCGGGTCGAGGTCGACATGGATGATCTTGGCGTGGGGGGCGAAAGCGCTGATTTTACCCGTCACCCTATCGTCGAACCTCATGCCGACGGCTATTAGGAGGTCGGTGCTGTCGATGGCCTTATTAGCGTAGCCGGAGCCGTGCATGCCGGCCATGCCGTAGCTGAGCACGTGGTTCTCCGGAAAGCACCCGATGCCCAGCAGAGTCGTGATGACCGGTATCTGGGCGGTCTCGGCGAACTTTTTAAGCTCTTCGCTGGCGCCGGAGATAATTACGCCGCGTCCGGCGATGATTAGCGGGCGGTGTGCCTCGTTAATCAGCTTCGCCGCGTTTTTGAGCTGGGTGGGGTGCCCCCTGGTCGGGATTTTATAGCCGGCCAGCTTTACCTCACCGGGGACAACGTATTCCGCCTCCTCCAGCTGGACGTCCCGCGGCAGGTCGATAAGGACCGGCCCCGGCCGGCCCGTGCGGGCGATATAAAAGGCCTCCTTGAACGCCTCTGCCAGGTCGGCGGTATCGGTGACCAGGTAGCTGTGCTTGGTGATGGGCAGGGTGATGCCGGTGATATCGATTTCCTGGAAAGCGTCCTTGCCGATGAACGGCGTGGCGACCTGACCGGTCAGAGCGACAATCGGGACTGAATCCATAAAAGCGTTAGCAATACCGGTCACCAGGTTGGTGGCTCCGGGGCCGGAGGTGGCCATGCAGACGCCCACCTTGCCCGTGGCGCGCGCATAGCCGTCCGCGGCATGGGCGGCGCACTGTTCATGCCTTACCAGGATATGCCGTAGCTGCGGGTACTGGGGCAGGGTATCGTAAAAGGGCAGCAGGACGCCGCCGGGGAAGCCGAACATGACATCGACGCCCTCGGCGATAAGGCTTTCACAGATTATCTGGGCACCTGTCTTTTTCATAATGTTCCCCCTTATCGTTCAAAGACCGCGCCGGTGCTGGCCGAAGACACCTTCTCGATATAGCGGCGGAGATAGCCGGTCTTTATCCTCGGTTCGAAGGCGGGCAGCTTCGCCAGGCGGTCGGAGATTTCTTTAGCGGAAAGCTCGACATTGATTTTATTGCCGGGTATATCGATGCTGATGATATCCCCCTCTTTTACCGCGGCGATGGGCCCGCGGGCGGCTGCCTCCGGCGAGACATGGCCGATGGACGCGCCGCGGGTGGCCCCGGAAAAGCGGCCGTCCGTAATCAGCGCCACCTCTTTATCCAGGCCCGCGCCCGTGATGAGAGAGGTGGGCGTGAGCATCTCGCGCATGCCCGGGCCGCCTTTAGGTCCCTCGTAGCGGATGACCAGAACATCGCCGGGCTTTATTTTCTTGTCCAGGATGGCTTTCGTCGCCGCTTCTTCGGAGTCGAACACGCGGGCGGGGCCCTTATGGATCAGCATTTCCGGCGCGACCGCTGCTTTTTTCACCACCGCCCCTTCCGGCGCCAGGTTGCCGAAGAGCAGCGCCAGGCCGCCGGTCGGCGAATGGGCGGTCTTTACCGACCTTATGACCTCTTTGTCCAGGTTCTTCACACCGGCCAAATTTTCGCCGAGGGTCATACCGGTAACGGTATTCGACTTCAGCTTTAAAAGTCCCTTAAGCTCTGCGATGACCGCCGGGATGCCCCCTGCCCTGTCCAGGTCCTCGATATGGTGGGGCCCGGCCGGCCGGAGCGAACAGAGATAAGGCGTGCGGCGGGCGATATCATTGACCGTCCCCAGATTAAAGTCAATCCCTGCTTCGTTGGCGATGGCCATCAGGTGCAGCACGGAGTTGGTGCTGCCGCCCAGGGCCATGTCCAACGTAAAAGCGTTAAAAAGGGCGTCGGACGTGATTATCTCGCGGGGTCTGGTTTCGGCCTCCAGTAGCTTGAGAATCTGCTCGCCGGCGTGGCGGGCTAAAGCCCGGCGGCGGGCGTCTGTGGCGGGGATAGTGCCGTTCCCGGGTAGACCCATGCCCAGCGCCTCGGTCAGGCAGTTCATCGTGTTGGCGGTGAACATGCCGGCGCAGCTGCCGCAGCCGGGGCAGGCGAGCCGCTCTAGCCGGTTAAGCTCTACCTCCGACATGTTACCGGCGGACACGGCGCCCACGGCTTCGAAAACCGTATTGAGGTCGACCTTTTTCCCGTCGATATGCCCGGCCAGCATGGGGCCGCCGGAAACGAAAATAGCAGGTAAATTAAGGCGTACCGCGGCCATCAGCATGCCGGGGATAACCTTATCGCAGTTGGGGATAAAGACCAGCGCATCGAAGGCATGTGCCTCTGCCATAATTTCCACGGAGTCGGCGATAAGCTCCCGACTGGGCAGGCTGAACTTCATGCCGGCGTGGTTCATGGCGATGCCGTCGCAAACCGCGATAGTATTGAACTCGAAGGGCACGCCCCCGGCGGCGCGCACGCCATCCTGAACCGCGGCGCTGATTTCACGCAGGTGGACGTGACCCGGCACAATCCCTGTAAAGCTATTAACGATGCCGATGAACGGTTTATCCATGTCCTGCGGTGAGCAGCCCAGGGCGTAGAGCAGGGAGCGGTGCGGCGCCCTTTCTATCCCTTTTTTCACAGCGGCACTTTTCATAGGCTTTTCCTTTTCAGGCTCCACTAAAAAAATAACCGTCT
>CAYXOZ010000123.1:3671-4971 GCA_964467135.1 uncultured Dehalococcoidaceae bacterium | reverse complement strand
GGGGGTGAGGTGACTAATAACACCTCTCGTATTGCATCAAGCTATGTATCGCGGTAAAATTACATAAATGAAAAAAATCAACGTTGAACTCGGCGATAGGAGTTACGAGGTGCGCGTCGGAGATGACCTGCTGCCAAGGGTGGGTTTGTGGCTAAAAGAAAAAGGCCATGCCGGCAAAGCGGTCGTCGTCACCGATACCGTTGTTAAAGGACTTTATGCCGATTTACTTGTGCGCAGCCTGACTAACGCCGGCTTCGCAGTCACGCTCCTGGAGGTGCCGGCGGGGGAAAGATATAAAACGCTGGAAACGGCCGCCGGGCTTTACGACAAGCTGACGGACGCCTACGCGGAAAGGACGACCCCGCTCCTGGCGCTGGGGGGCGGCGTTATCGGCGACCTGGCCGGGTTCGCGGCGGCGACCTATATGCGGGGCATGCCCCTGGTGCAGGTGCCGACAACCCTCCTGGCAATGGTGGACAGCAGCCTCGGCGGTAAGACGGCGGTGGACAAAGGCAATCTCAAGAACATCATCGGTGTTTTCTATCAGCCAGCGCTAGTCGTGGCGGATATCGATACTTTAAAAACGCTACCTCAAAAAGAAATTGTTAACGGTCTGGCGGAGGTAATAAAAGCCGCCGCTGCCAGGAATGTCAACCTCTTCAGGTTTTTAGAAATCAATATGGATAAAATCCTCAAGCTGCAACCGGAGGTGCTGGAGGACATGATAGCGGAGGCCGCCCGTATCAAGGCGGAAATCGTCGTGAAAGATGAAAGAGAAGAAAAAGGCCAGCGGCTCATCCTGAACTTCGGCCACACGGTCGGCCACGCCATCGAAGCGGTCTCCGGCTTCGGACTTAAGCACGGGCAGGCGGTCGCCATCGGCATGATGGCGGCGGCAAAAATTTCCGCCCGGATGGGACTGCTCGACGAAGGCGAGGTCGTCCGACTGGAGAAGCTTATCCTGGCCGCCGGACTGCCCGCAAAAATGCCGGACCTGGATAAAGAAGCCGTCATGGAGGCGATGCGACACGACAAAAAGGTACGGGGCGATAAAATCCGGTTCGTCCTGTTGAAGTCCATCGGGAACGCCTTCATCAGCGACGGGGTGGACCTGACTCTCGCGAGGGAGGTGCTGGTTGGCTGGAGCTAAACCGAAAATCTGCGCCTCCATAGTCGCTGCCGACCCCGAGGCAATTCAGGGGGTCGAGCCCCTTATCGACCTTTTTGAAGTGCGCATCGATATTATCGGTAAAGGCTGGCGGGAAACGGCGCGCCGACTCAAAAAGCCGTGGATTGCCTG
>CAYXOZ010000123.1:2059-3571 GCA_964467135.1 uncultured Dehalococcoidaceae bacterium | reverse complement strand
TTTTACAGCTTATTTCAAATTTTCCGGAGGCAAAGATAGTGGCCTTCGCGATGGGGACCGCAGGGCAGATATCCCGCGTCCTGTGCCCGCTGGTCGGCGGCTATTTTACCTATGCCTCTATTGCCGAAGGCAAAGAAGCGGCGGAGGGACAGGTTACGGCGGCGGAGCTGCGCAATATTTACGAGATGCTTGAGAGTTGATGATGTTGACGGATAAACAGGATGCCTTCGGGCATGAAATGTACGACTGCTTGATAGATGAAAAACGACGTAATTACATAGTTGAAATCGTTGAAAGAGACGACGGATATATCGAGGCGACCGGCAGGCCGGTGAGGTATCTCAGCGAATATAAGAAATGGCCTTCGTATTATAAAAAAGCCGTGAGATACGCCAGGGGCAGGGTGCTGGATATAGGCTGTGGCGCGGGTAGACACGCCATTCCTCTCCAGGAGAAGGGCTTTGACGTGGTGGGGATAGATAACTCGCCATTGGCAATCGAGGTGTGTAAACGGAGGGGACTAAAAGATGCCCGGGTGTTATCGATAAATCAGATTAGTTCAAAACTGGGGATTTTTGATACCGTTCTCATGATGGGTAATAACTTCGGACTGTTCGGCAGTTTTAATGACGCTAGACGGCTGCTGAAAAAACTCGATAAGGTAACAGCACCAAAAGGCAGAATAATCGCTGAGACCCTCGATGTATATCAGACGGATAACCCTGACCATTTAAGCTATCATGAGTTCAACAGGCAAAGGGGGAGGATGGGGGGACAGGTTAGATTAAAGGTAAGGTATAAAAAATATGCCACGCCGTGGTTTGATTATCTGATGGTCTCTAAAAAAGAAATGGCGGATATCCTCGACGGGACGGATTGGAAAATAAGCAAGTTAATCGATTCCCCGGGCCCCTCATATGTAGCTATCATTGATAAAAAGAAGAGTTGAGAATCATGATTACCGGTAAAACTAAAATCTGCGCGCTCATCGGCGACCCCGTCGAGCACACGATGTCCCCGGCGATGCACAATGCGGCTTTTAAGAAGCTCGGACTGGACTACGCTTATATTCCGTTCCGGGTGAAATCGGCGGAGCTCAAGCAGGCGGTAGCCGGACTGCGGGCTTTGAACGTCCGGGGCTTTAACGTCACCATCCCCCACAAAGTGTCCGTCATCCCTTTCCTCGATAAGCTCGACCCCGCGGCGGGGAAAATCGGGGCAGTCAATACGGTGGTCAACGACGGCGGCAAACTGAAGGGTCATAACACTGACGGCGAAGGTTTTCTGCGGGCGCTGATAGATAAAAAAGTTAAGCCGGAAGGAAAAGAAGTCGTAATCCTGGGGGCGGGGGGCGCGGCCAGGGCTATCAGTTATAACCTGGCGGAACAGGGAGCCCATCTAACCATCCTGAATCGCAAACAGGAACTCGACTGGGCGGAAAATATTGCCCGCTTGATAAAAAAAGAGCTCGGGCAAGGCGTAAAAGTAGGGGAGTTAACGCCCCGCGCCTTA
>CAYXOZ010000123.1:0-1959 GCA_964467135.1 uncultured Dehalococcoidaceae bacterium | reverse complement strand
GCAGATAAAAAATATGTTAGAATTTCGTCGGCCGTATTACGAAAGGTCGGCCGATATTATGGTGAACTCCTCCCGGCTAAAACCGGAAACGGTGGTCGGGCGTATCACTGAGAAGCTGAAAGAGTATGAAAACAACCGTCCTGAAAAGTGAAGCTAAAGGGAAGGTGAGCGTCCCCTCTTCTAAAAGTATGACCATCCGGGCGCTGATGTGCGCCGCCCTGAGCAAAGGCACGAGCGAAATCGTGCACCCGCTGGTCAGCGAGGATACCGCCGCCGCCGCCGCGGTGCTGGGACAAATCGGCGTGAGCGTTCAAAAAGAAAAAGACCTGTGGCGGGTGACAGGGGGTTCTTTACGGGTGCCGCGGCAGGACCTTTACTGCGGCGAATCGGCCACAACTTTGAGGTTCATGATGGCCATCTGCTCTCTCATCCCCGGCAGTCACCGCTTGACCGGCGGCCCCTCGGTGTCGAAAAGACCGGTGAAATCGCTGGTCGAAGCGATGAAAATGCTCGGGATAAAAGCCTCGATGGAAAGCAAGACCTCACCGCCCGTGACCATCGAGGGGGGCGCTTTTAAAGGGGAAAATACCGAACTGCCGGGAAATATCAGCTCGCAGTTTATCTCCGCTTTATTGCTGATTGCCCCCTTTGCCCCGAAAGAGTTGAGCATTCGGCTGACTACACCCATGACCTCGAAGCCTTATGTGCTGATGACCCTCTGGTGCCTGAAACAATATGGCATCAATGTCCAGACCTCGTTCGATAAATTCGTGGTGCGGCGGCAGCGTTACCAGCCGGCCCGCCTGGAGGTCGAGGGCGACTGGTCTTCGGCTTCTTATTTCCTGGCGCTGGGGGCGGCCTGCGGGGAGATAGAGGTGGCGAACCTGAGCGCGGCCAGTCTCCAGGGCGACCGCGTTATCCTGGAATTTTTGCGGAGCATGGGCGCGACGGTGAGAGTATCCGGCGACTCCGTTACCGTCAGCCGGGGAGAGCTTAAGGCGATACGCGCCGACCTTTCCGACTGTATCGACCTGCTGCCGACCGTCGCGGTGCTGGCGGCCCTGGCCAACGGAAAAAGCGTTTTCACCGGCATCGAGCGGGCGCGTATTAAGGAGTCCGACCGAGTGACGGCCGTCAGAGAAAATCTTAAGAAACTGGACATCGAGGTCGTTGAGACGAAGGACAGCCTGGTTATTACCGGCTTGAAGACGCCGAAGCCTGTCGATGAAAGTAAAATGGAAGAGGCCGGTAAAGAAGAGAAAAAGGCGGAGACCGCCCGCCCCGCGGTCACCGTCGATAGCTACGGCGACCATCGTATCGCCATGGCTTTCGGAGTACTCGGCGCGGCGCTCGGCGGGGTGACGATAAGCGGCGCGGAATGCGTCGCCAAGACGTTCCCGACCTTCTGGGAGATGCTGAAAAAGGTCGGGGTGAAGGTGGAGACAAATGAATAGCTTCGGCAAGATATTTACCGTGACGAGCTTCGGGGAAAGCCACGGTCCGTGCGTGGGAGTCGTTATCGACGGCTGCCCCGCCGGTCTGCCCCTCGCCGGGGACGATATCCAGAGGGAATTAGACCGCCGCAAACCGGGAGGGGGCGCAGCATCAACCGCCCGACGGGAAAAAGATAAGGTGGAGATATGGTCCGGTATCCTCGATGGTCTCACCACTGGCGCCCCTTTATGCCTGCTGATAAGGAACGAGGACGTCGATGATGCCGATTACGAAAAAATACGTTATAAGCTGCGACCCGGTCACGCCGACTACACCGCGTTCGTGAAGTACGGCGGCTTTAGTGATTGGAGGGGCGGGGGCAGGTTTTCCGGCCGGACTACCGCGGGCTTCGTCATGGCGGGAGCGGTAGCGAAGAAATTATTAAGTCTGATTGATGTGGAAATTATCGCCCACACCGTCGCTATTGGCGGTATTACCGCCAGGCCTGTGGATTATGCTGAAGTA
>CAYXOZ010000122.1:0-4983 GCA_964467135.1 uncultured Dehalococcoidaceae bacterium | reverse complement strand
ACCCGCTTGGGGTCGATGAGGATGAACCGCACGTCGTTGGGGGTGTTGTACATTAAAAGGCAGCAGAGTATCGTATTGAGACAGACGGTCTTGCCGCTGCCGGTCGCCCCGGCGATGAGCAGGTGGGGCATCTTGGTGAGGTCGGCCGCTATCGATTCCCCTCCGGCGCCCTTCCCCAGCGCCAGCGCCATCCTGGTCTTGGCCACGAGTTTCTGGAAAGCGCTGGTCTCCACGACGCCGCGCAGGCTGACCAGGTCCGAGTTGGTGTTGGGCACCTCGACGCCGACGAAGGTCTTGCCGGGGACGGGCGCTTCTATCCGGATGGTCGGGGCGGCTAAAGCCAGGGCGAGGTCGTTGGAGAGGGAGTTGATTCTCTCTACCTTCACCCGGGTCTTAGAGACCTCCTCCATGCGGACTTCGACGTTGCCGTCCCGGTCTTTCTCTTTGACCTCTCTAAACTTCCTGTCCCAGCCGGGCTCCACGCCGAACTGGGTCACGGTAGGGCCGGCGTTTATCTGGACCACTTTTGCCTCGACGCCGTAGCTGGCGAGCGTCTCCTCGATGAGGTTGGCGCGCTGGAGATTGTCCGCCTGGCTGAACTGTACTTCCGGGGACATGTCTAAAATATCGACGGGCGGCAGGCGCCAGCCGTCTATTTCCACCAGGTCGGCTCCCTTGCCGTATTTCTTCCAGACATCATCGGCCACCTGCCGCAGGCCTGCCCTGGTAGGAGCTGTCTCGGACGGCGCTGCGGTATCGGGCGGCCGGCCCGCCATGGCTTTCAGGGCTTCCGCTTTCGCCGCCAGGTCTTCCAGTTTCTTGCGGGAGCCGGCTACCTCCGGCGGCACGAGCGGTTCGCTCATGATTGAAGGCAGCGAGGGCTTTTCGCCGACCTGCGGTCGGCCATGGACGAGGCGCTGTCCCCTCGCTATCGGCCGGGTGGGGGCACGCGCCCCGCGGATATTATCGGCTACCCAGTAATAGAACCATTTTACCGCGCGGAAACTGGGGCGCGGCGCCGCCAGGACGGTACCGATTATCAATAGAGCGAGGATGCGCAGCCCGTAAATAACTTTAGTGTTGGGTGCATTTACGATTTCGCGTCCGAAGCTGCCTCCCGGTCCGTTTTCAAATAACGATGTCTCTGACCCGAAGGCTGCCAGTATGCCCCAGACCGCCAGGGCGATGGCGATGCCTCCCAGCCAGCGGTTCCAGTGCCGGATGAACGTGCCGAGCTGGCGCCGCCAGGCCAGGGTTACCAGCGTAATTACCGCCCCGAAGATAATGACTACTCCCCACCCGAAAAGAGTTCTCAGGTCTTTGAAATATCCGGCCAGGGGCTCCCGGAAAATCGTCAGCAGGACGATAACGATGACGATGAGGAGGAACTGGCGTACCGGCCGGGACAGCAGGAAGCGGAAAAAGCCTCCCCCGGATGAAGAACGCCCGGCGGGCTTGTCTCTGTTGGCGGGCTTGGCTTTTGGGGCTTTCTTTCTGGCCATCTTACACTTTTACCATGAAGGGCAGTATCATCGGGCGCCGCTTGGTCCGGTCGTAATAGAACTTTTCCAGCGTGTCCCTGACTTTGTTGTTGATAAAGCTCCACTCGGCGACGCGGCCGCCGCTGTGGTCGAGCGTCCTCGCCAGCAGCTCGCGACTCTCCTCCATCATGTCTCCGAACTGATTGGGGTCGATAAAGCCCCGCGTCACGATGTCGGGTCGGCCGACCACTTTTCCGGTCTGCCGGTTGACGGCGATAATCACCACGACGATGCCGTCGCGGGAAAGCATGCGGCGCGTTCTTAATACCACCCCGCCGATGTCCCCCACGCTCAGACCGTCGACGTAAACGTGCCCTGTGCCGACCTTGCCGCTAACACGGGCGCTGTCTCGGGTAAGCTCCAGTACATCACCGTCCTCCAGGACGAAGATATTGCTCGCCGGTATCCCCACCGATTCCGCCAGGCGGGCGTGCAGGCTGAGGTGGCGGTACTCGCCGTGGACGGGCGCGAAAAACTTGGGCTTGACCAGGCTGAGTATCAATTTCAGCTCTTCCTGGCTGCCGTGTCCGTGGACGTGCACCTGGGCGGTCTTGTCGTACATCACCTGGGCGCCTTGCTTGAACAGACTGTCCACTGTCCGGTTGACCAGCGACTCGTTGCCCGGGACGGGCGTCGCCGAAAGCACTATGGTATCACCCTTCTGGATGTGCACGTGGCGGTGGTCGCGGTTGGCCATGCGTACCAGGGCGGAGGTGGGCTCTCCCTGGCTGCCGGTGGTCACGAGCACGATTTTCTCCGGAGGAAGCCCCCTGATCTCGTCGATGCGCCCGAAAAGGTCGTCCGGGGCTTTGAGATAGCCCAGCTCGAGCGAAATGTTTACCGTGTCGGTCATGGAACGGCCGACGACGAAGACGCGCCGCCCGTGTTTGACGGCGGCATCGATGACCTGCTGGACGCGTGAAATCAGCGAGGAAAATGTCGTGACGATGACCCTCCCCGGGGCTTTGGCGATGACGTTTTCCAGGGATTCCCCGACGATTTTCTCGGAAGGGGTATAGCCGGGCAGTTCGGCGTAGGTGGAGTCGGAGAGGAGTAGCAAGACCCCCTGCGCCCCGAGCTGCGCCAGGCGGGAAAGGTCGGTGGGCTTGCCGCTGACGGGCGTATGGTCGATTTTAAAGTCGCCGCTGTGGATGACGATGCCCTCGGGGGTGCGGATGATAATGCCGGCGGCGTCCGGGATGCTGTGGCAGACGGGGAAAAGCTCTACCCTGAACCGGCCCAGGACGACTTCCTTGCCGTAGGCTAAAACTTTGAGGTTGACCCCTTCCCGTGTTTTTCTCTCCTTGAGTTTTACCCGGATGAGGCCGTTGGTGAGGTTGGTGGCGTAGACCGGCACGTTATCGAACTGTGGCAGCACATAGGGCAGCGCGCCGATATGGTCTTCGTGGCCGTGGGTGATGATGATGCCCCGGACCTTGTCCTTTCTTTCGACCACGTAGGTAAGGTCCGGGATAACGAGGTCGATGCCGAGCATCTCTTCCTCGGGGAACATCAGGCCGGCGTCGATGATGATGATGTCGTTCTCGTATTCCAGCACCATCATGTTCTTGCCGATTTCACCCAGTCCCCCCAGGGGAATTACTTTTAGCTTGGGTCTTGTCATATATATTTATACCTCGAACATATTTAACTGCTGTCCGCCCTGGTCGGCGGGTTTTGTTTCCTGCACCTTGCCGGCTTCCGCCAGCAACTTCGGGATTTTCAGCATATCCGCTTCGATGGCCATTTTCAGGCTCTGCTGGTGCAGGGCGGCCGCCGGGTGGTACATCGCGAAATAGATAACGCCTTCCTGTTTCAACGCCGTGCCGTGGATCTTGCTGATGCTCTTGCCGGGAAAGTACCTCGCCATGGAATAGCGCCCCAGGGTGACGACCATCTTGGGCTTGATTATCTCAATCTGGCTGTCCAGCCAGGGACGGCAGTTCTGTATCTCCGTCGGGAGGGGGTCGCGATTGTCCGGGGGGCGGCATTTGATAACGTTGGCGATATAGACTTGCTGTCGCTTCAGATTGATGGAAGCCAGCAGCCTGTCCAGGTATTGCCCCGCCTGCCCCACGAAAGGTCGCCCCTGCTGGTCTTCGTGCCAGCCGGGCGCCTCGCCGATGAACATGATTTCGGCGTTTTCCGCCCCTTCGCCCGGCACTACTTTACAGCGTAGTTTAGCTATATCACACTTAAAGCATTGTCCTATCTGCTGGTAAAGCTCCGTCAGTGCCGACATATCTCTAAAATCATGATAACACCGTAAATATGTCAAGTCAATTCAGGCAAGCCTGTTTTTATAGGAGTTGAACCACCATAAAAAGCCCAGCGCGCCGATGAAGGCGATGGCCGCGATAACGCCCCACATCAGCGGCGGCGTGCCGGCGGCGGCATCGAACAACACCCCGCCCAGCAGCGGCCCGATGGCTATCCCCAGTCCGGCTCCGGTGCCCAGCAGTCCCATGTACCGCCCCCGCTGGTCCGGCGGCGCCAGCCGGCCCACCGTCGAAGACGCCGAGGGCACGTAGAGGAGCTCTCCCACGGTGATAACGAGAATGGCGACCACCGACCACCCGAAACCGGTAATCCAGCCGAGCGACAGGTAGCCCAGCCCGAAGATGAAGCTCCCCCAGAAGAGGGCGTTTTTGTCGCCCATCCGCGTCGACACGATGCGGGTGATGGGGTACTGGAAGACAACGGCAAACGCCGAGGCAATCGTGATGAGAATGCCGTACTGGGCGGCGGTGAAGCCAAGCCTGTCCACGACGAAGACGGAGTACATGTTAACAATCTGGGTATAGGCGATGAATACCAGAAGGTTCAGACCGATGTAATAAAATAAAGCTTTATCGGGCTTAATAGAAAATATGGATTTCAAGCTGGTTTCCTTCCCGGCGCTGGTATACGACTCTTTAAGGGCGAGCAGTATCAATATCAGGGAGGCAACGCTCGTCAGCACGGCCAGGGCGAAGAGCCAGGCGTAGGAAACGGACTCGAACAAGAAACCTCCCAGCAGCGGCCCGATGACCCAGCCGATGTTCGCCACGATTTGCGCCATGCCGTAGGCCTCTGTCAGCTTCGGCCCAGGCGCCAGGTCGAGGATGATGGCGGTGGTCGCCGGCTGCTTCATCCCGCTGAGGAAACCTCCGATGATATAAATGAAGGCGATGGACCATATCGGCGCGGTGTAGGCCACGGAAAAAGTCAGGGCGATATTTACCAGGACGTCCACGGCGGTAAAGTAGACCATCGATTTCCGGCGCCCGAACCTGTCGGTGACCATGCCGCCCAGCGCCTGGCTCACCGCGCCGGACAGGGACGATACCGCCACCACCAGCCCCGCCGTGGTCATGGTCAACCCGCGCGTCTGGCTGAGATACAGGAGGAAAAACGGTCCGTAAATGGCGAAAGCGAACATGCCGAGGAACCGCACGGTGAT
>CAYXOZ010000121.1:3201-5049 GCA_964467135.1 uncultured Dehalococcoidaceae bacterium | reverse complement strand
GTAAAATGGACGCGGCGATGGTCGGCGCCGTGGTCTCGAAGCCGATGCCGATAAATATCACCGATTTCCCCGGGTTTTCTTTAGCGATGTTCAGGGCGTCCTGCGCCGAGTAGACGATGCGCACGTCCGCTCCTTCGGCTTTGGCTTTTTGCAGGCTGCTCGCGCTCCCCGGCACCCTGACCATGTCCCCGAAGCTGGTGATAATCACGTTAGGGAGTTTTCCCATGGCGATGGCTCTGTCGAGGTCGCTTGTGGCGGTGACACAGACGGGACAGCCCGGACCGGACAGCATCTCTATATTGGGGGGCAATAGCTGGCGCAGTCCGTGCTTGAAGATAGCCACGGTATGCCCCCCGCAGAACTCCATTAACCTTATGTGTTTCCGCGAGTTGCGCCGTATCCTCTTGAGGAGCTTTTTCCCCAGCTCCGGGTCGCGGTATTCGTTAACGTATTTCATATAATTGCCTGTCATTGCGAGGAGTCCCGATGAAGTCGGGACGACGTGGCAATCTCACTCGCCGCATTGCAATCTTACCCCATTATCCCGCCTCCGCCATCTCCCTTAATAGCTTTAGCGTTTCCTCGGCCTCGTCCGGGTCGATGATGCTTATAGCGTACCCGGTGTGCAGCAGGACGTAGTCGCCCACTTTAGCTTCCGGCGTGAGCTGTAGACTGATGTCTCGCGTTATCCCTTCGATGTCCGCCACCGCCTGTTGCCCGTCTATCTTTTTAATTAATGCTGGTATGGCTAAACACATAGTTATTTTTTCCCCTTCCCCTTGATTTCCCACCCGACCTTGAAAGCCTCCGCGAACACTTCGCCGATAGCGAGGTATCCGCCCGGCCCGAAGGCGAACGGCTTTACTTTACTGATATCGGGTTTGTCTCCGGTGAGGCAGTCCTCGGAGAAATAGGTCTCCGTCACTTTGCCGACCACCAGTATGTGGCTGCCCAGGTTGAGAAAATGGATGGCCTGGCATTCCAGGTTGACCGGGCACTGCTCGATGAGCGGCGCCGTCTTGAGGTCCCCGTAGAATACCTTGAACTTGCAGTCTTTGACCTTGTCGGCATCCTTGCCGGAGACCAGCCCGCAGTAGTCCGTCTCTTTCACGAGGTCCACCGACGGCACATTGACGGAGAAGGTCCGGTTCTGGTAAATGCCCTTGAGGCTGTAACGGTGGGGTTGCAGGCCGATGGTGACGCACGGCGGACTGCCGGCCGCCACGCCTGTCCAGGCCACGGCGGCGAAGTCGGGCTTCCCGTCGACGTTAGCGCCGACCAGCACGGTAGGGTGGGGCCATACCATCGGCTGCGGTCCGAGCTTCTTTTTGTCCATATGTTCTCCTATTTTTTCAGGGCTTTCCCGACGTCGTACGCTTGTCCCAGGACTTCCCCGATGGCGTTATAGCGCGCGGTCGGCCCCCGACTGTACACGAAGGGCTTTATTTTAAGAATATCAGGCATATCGCCGGTAAGGCAATATTCGGAAACGTGGGTCTGTATCACCTTGCCGATAACCAGCATGTGGGCGCCGATGTTAAGGAGGTGCACGACCTCGCACTCGAGGTTGACCGGGCATTGCTCGATGAGCGGGGCGTTCTGGAGCGTTCCGTAAAACACCCTGAAGCCGCAGTCTTTAACTTTGTCCGCCTTTTCGCCGGAGACCATGCCGCAGTAGTCGGTCTCTTCGAGCAGGTCGGTCGAGGGGATGTTGATGGAAAAAGTCCGGTTCTCCATGATGCCCTTGAGCGTGTGCCTCTGGTGCCTCACGCCGACGGATACGGTGGGGGGCTCGCCGCCGGTGACGCCGCACCAGGCGAAGGGCGCGAAATTCGCTTTCCCGGCGTA
>CAYXOZ010000121.1:0-3101 GCA_964467135.1 uncultured Dehalococcoidaceae bacterium | reverse complement strand
TGTCCGAGTGAAATGCCGCCGTCGTTGCAGGGCACCTGGCGGTGAGTATATACCCTCATTCCCGCCGACTCCACCATCGCCCGCGTTTTTCTCAGTAGTAACCGGTTCTGGAAGACCCCGCCGCTCAACGCCACCCCTTTGATGCCCGTCTTTTTAGAGATAGCTTGACATAACTCAAGAATCATGCGCGCTATGGTGTTATGGAACCGCGCCGCGATAACGTCTTTAGCCTTTTTTACGTTGAAATCTTTGATGACAGCGGTCAATAAATCGCGGACTTGGATAATATCGACGCCATCCCGCTCATCGACCGAAAACGGATAGCTTCCGGTCTCATCCGGGGCATCACTGGCACATGTCTCCAGGTCGATGGCTGCCTGCGCCTCGTACTGGATAACGCCTCTTACTCCAATTAGAGCGGCCACCGCGTCGAAGAGCCGTCCCATGCTGGAAGTCAGCGGCGCGTTGAGCCTTTTTTCGACCTGGTTTCTAATTATTTCCAGTTCTACGGCGTCAGCTTGCCGGAAGGGCGGCAGTTTTTCGTCCGGCTCTATTCCCAGCGCCGCTAGATAGCCGATGGCTGTCCGGTACGGCTTTTTTATCGCCGCCGCCCCTCCCGGCAGCGGTAAATATTCCAGGTGCGCCATACGGGTGAAATTTTTATAGTCCGCCACTAGAAACTCCCCGCCCCATATCCGCCCGTCTGTGCCGTAGCCGGTGCCGTCCAGCGCTACCCCGATGGCCTGCCCCTCGATTCCGTTCTCCGCCAGGCAGCTGGCGATATGGGCGTGGTGGTGCTGCACCGGCACAAGCTTTATCTTTTCTTTTTCCGCCCGCTCTTTGGCGTATTTTGTCGGTAAATATTCCGGGTGCATATCATACGCGATTATTTCCGGCTTTATCCTGAACAGCTTTTCATACAATTCGATGGTATTTTGAAAGTGCTCCAGCGTCTCTATGTTCTCCATGTCGCCGATGTGCTGGCTGACGAAGGCGAAATTATCTCGGGTGAGGCAGAAGGTGTTTTTTTCTTCGGCCCCGCAGGCGAGTATCTGTCTGCTTTTAAATGGCAGGTGGACGGGGTAAGGGGCATAGCCGCGTGCCCGCCTGACGAAACATGGCGTATCGCTTTCTACTATCATCACGCTGTCGTCGTAGCGGGCGTAGATGTCCCGGTCGTGCCTCAGGAATGAGTCGGCGATGCCGCCGAGCCGCCGCAGCGCTTCGTCGTTGTCCCTCGCTATCGGTTCCTCGCTGAGGTTGCCGGACGTCATGACGAGGGGCAGGCCCGTTTCCCGCATCAGGAGGTGGTGGAGAGGGGTGTAGGGGAGCATCACGCCGAGGTATTTGAGTCCCGGTGCCACGGCTTTAGTTATGCTTGACGTGTCTTTCCATTTGATGAGGATAATCGGGCTTCCCGGCGACTTTAAAAGCTTTTCTTCTTCTTCGCTGATTTCACAGTGCTTGCTGGCTTCGTCGATGTCCGCCACCATGACCGCGAGCGGTTTGGCGGGGCGGTTTTTCCGCTTTCGCAGCCGGTTCACGACCCTTTCATCAGTTGCGTCGCAGGCCAATAAGTATCCCCCCAACCCTTTTACCGCCACGATTTTGCCTTCTTTGAGCAGCCCGGCGGTCTTTTTAATAATGTCGTCGCCGGCTATTTTTACCCCCTTGGCGTCAACGAGCTCCAGTTGCGGGCCGCAGACCGGGCAGGCGTTGGGCTGGGCGTGGAAACGCCGGTCGAGCGGGTCTTCGTACTCGCGCTGGCATGCCGGGCACATCCGGAATTTCTTCATAGTGGTGTTGGGACGGTCGTAGGGAATGTCGGCGATGATGGTGAACCTCGGCCCGCAGTTGGTGCAGTTGGTGAACGGGTAGCGGTAGCGCCGGTCTTTGGGGTCGAAAATTTCCTTTAAACAGTCGGGGCAGGTGGCGATGTCCGGCGACACGAGCTGGTATTTGCCTTCCTCGGCGATACTCGATTTTATTTCAAATTTCTGGTAGCCGGCCGGCGGGCCCTCCGTGGCGGTAATCTCCTCGATGTGGGCTGCCGGGGGCAACTTCTCACGGATGTCTTTCAGAAAACGGTCGATATCGCGGGCTTCCCCCTCCACCTCGATTTTCACCGCGCCGGAGGTGTTGCGCACCCACCCCCGGAGGTTGTGCCTGACGGCCAGCTGGTAAATGAAAGGGCGGAAGCCGACCCCCTGCACCACCCCCCGGACGCTGATTCGCGACAGGCTGAGAGTCCGTGTCGTCGCCATGTGTTTAATGCTTCTTCTTGGTTTTCACGGCGGTTTCGAGCCAGTTATACCAGGCGCTCATGCCCGCGCCGGTCTTGCAGGAGACGGGGAAAATCGTGACGTCCGGGTTGAGCCCGGTCACCACTTTTCTGAAGGCTTCCTCGTTGAAATCGAGGTACGGCTGGAGGTCGATTTTGTTGAGCAGGATGATATCGGTGTCGGCGAACATGGCGGGGTATTTATAAGGTTTGTCGTCGCCTTCGGGCGTGCTGGCAATCATGACGCGTTTGTCTTCCCCCAGGGCGTAGGCGTTGGGGCAGATGAGGTTGCCCACGTTTTCGATAAAAAGTAAATCGGTGTCTTTGAGCGGCAGGTCGTCGAGGGCTTTTCCGACCATGCTGGCTTCGAGGTGGCAGCCGCCGGCGGTATTAATCTGGACGACCGCTATGCCCAGCGCGTTGACCTTTTCCGCGTCGACGCTGGAGGCGACATCCCCCTCGATGACGGATATCCTGAGCTTTTTCCTCAGGTTCTTTATCGTGTTCAGGATGAGGCTGGTCTTGCCCGCCCCCGGCGAGGACATGATGTTTATCGTCAGGATACCGTTCCTGTCCAGCCGGTCTTTATTGGCGCGTGCCTTTTCGTCGTTAGCCCCGAGGATTTCCTCCCCCACAGTGATTACTTTTACGCTCATAATTAATCTCTCCAGGTATTCAGCCCTATTTTTATTATAGAGTAGTGTAGTGGCACGGGCAAATAAATGGGTGTTATTTATCAGTATTCAAATTATTGCCTCACCCTGCCCTCTCCAGCCAGAGGCATTATTATGTGACCAATGATATTTGAGGCTGGAGAGGG
>CAYXOZ010000120.1:0-5173 GCA_964467135.1 uncultured Dehalococcoidaceae bacterium | reverse complement strand
TCTCCAGCCATAAATATCTTTAAACACCGCTCAATGTATCCGGCTGGAGAGGGGATACGGGGGTGAGGTTAGTACGAACAACTAAAAGCAAACAGAACCTAAAAAAAGTATGCTTTACACCAGGCGTTTTAATCTAAGGATAATCGCCAGGATGACGAGCAACGACAGGATGATGATGGACAACAGTATCCCGACCAGATAAATGACCAGGTCCGGCACACCCGGCAGCTCGTTGAGGTCTGGCAGGATAATGCCGTCCGTGGCGGGAGTGGACAGGGGCTCTATCGGTACCGGGTTGGGGTTGACGGCCATAGCGGCGACCGTGCCGAAGGTTTTCGGCAGGGTCGTTTCTTCATGGTCCTGGACTGGCGCTGGCGTTGCTTCCATAGACTCCGGGGAAGGCGCCGCCTCCGTGGTAAAGACCCCGGTAGTGCTCCAGGCGCTGCGCGTACCATCGCCGGTGGCCCGGACTTTCCAGTAGTAAGTCATAGCGTATTCCAGACTGACCTCGCACAACCAGACATTGCCGGGCAGGGCATATCCGCCCGTCCTGGAGATTACCGGGCTATCCATGGTTGCGTCGGTGGCGACGATAAGCTCGTACGCACGGGCGCCGATGACGGCCGTCCACTGGAAGACCGGCTTTACCGCCACCCCGGTGGCCCCCGCGGCGGGGCTTTCCGGCCTGAGGGTGACGGCCTCCGTGTCCATGACGGTCGTGAACGAGCGCTTCACCGACCACGGGCTAAAGGCCGGGCTGCTGGCGCGCACGCGCCAGTAATAGGTGGTAGCCGGGTCGAGGGCGGGCAACCGCGCCGAGGTGCCCGCCGTGCTGTTCGTGAATTTACCGTAACCGGAGGAGAAATCGTCGTCATAGCCGCATTCCCACTCATAGCCGGTAGCGCCGTCCATTGTCTCCCAATCGAGGCTGATGCCCCTCACGGTATGGTCGAGCAGCTCGCCGATGGCGGCAGCCGACCGGTCCGGGGAGAGCACCAGCGGCGGCGAAGTCAGGGTATCGGCGAAGTTCAGCAGCTTAGTGCCGGTGGTATCGACCGCCCAAAGACAGCGGTCGACCTGCCAGAGGCCATAAAGAGTAGCGCCGCCGGCGAGGCCGCGGCTCACGGTTTCGAAGGCGGGTTCGGAGGCGGCCGGATTGAGACTGCGCTCGATACCACCGCCGGACACAGAGCTGACAGCGTAGAGCACGCCGTCATTACCAATAGTGATTCCGTTGAGCGTCGCCCCAGCAGGCAAGGCGCCGTCGATGTTTTCCCAGGCTTCGGCGGAGCCGATTTCGAAGCGGAAGATACCGAGGTCCGGGGCGTCATCGACGGCGTAAACAATGCGGTTGACACGGAAATCGGGGTCGAAAGCGACAGTTATCAGGCCGGAGAAGGGAGGTGGTGCGCCGTCCCCGATGAGAGGCTCGAACGAGGAGCTGGTGTTATCCGCCAGATAGACCAGGCCGGCAGTATTACCGGCGAGGATGGTACCGTCATAGGCGTATTCAGGGGAAAGGGCGATGGAGTGGAGGGGCTGGCTGCCGGCCGGGATACCTACGCTGAAGAAAGTCCCGCTATCGACCGACCGGTAGACCGCCGCCCGGATGCCGTCATAGCTGGCGATGAAAAAGGTCGTTTCACCGGCTACTACCCAGGCGTCGATGGGCAGGGGCGCGCCGGTGGTGGGGTCGCGGGTAAAGCGCCGCCGCCAATTCTGCCCGCTATCGGTGGATTCCCACACCGCCGGATTGCCGCGGCTCTCCCCGGCGACGAATACTGCCCGGCAGTCGTCGCCGTATTCCGGCGGCAGGGCGACCTTCCTCAGGGTGTCCACCCCATCCGCCTGGCCGGAAAGCGTCCTTTCCCACGTGCCGCCGCCGTCCCGGCTGCGCCAGAGCCCCTGCGAGCCGGGACCGCTCCCGAAAGTAAGCAGGAAAAGAGTAGAGTCCTGGCTATACCGGGGCGAGGGCGCCACGTCGACGATAGTGTTCAGGGCGGTATCGATAAAGCTGAGCTGGTTCCAGGTTGTGCCGTTATCGCGGCTGATGGATAAAGCGCTCTCCTCGCCGCCGGTAAAAGCGTACATCATACAGGTTGTGCTGAAGTCCGCCCCGATGAGGACGCCCGTCAGCGAATCTCCGGTGGGAGGCTTGCGACTCCTCGTCCAGGTTGCGCCGCCATCGGCGCTGGTATAGGTCACGGCGGTTTCCGCCGCACCGGCCAGGAGGATGGTGTTAGAACCGTCGTCATAAGCCGACAAGGCGCTGACATCGATGTCACCGCGCCCGTAAGCCGACCCCGCGTTAAGGTCGATCGCCGTCGATAAGCCCGGCCCCGGACTGCCCTCGATTCTGAAGACATCACCTTCTCCGGTGCCCGTAGCGATGGCGACAAAGCAGAGAAAGTCCTCGGGGATAATACCGGTATCGGCCCAAACGGGGAAGGCTATCTCCGCCGAAACGGCCTCAGCATCTAACCTGGCATAGCCTATCTCGTCGTTCCAGGCGGTATCGCCGGTTTTCACCGTGATGCGGGTATCCGTTTCGCCAGTAACGACCGCCACCATTTGCTGCGTGGCGCCATAGTCCGGTGAAAACGCCGCCGTCACGACATCATAGCTACCGACGCCGGTATCCTCCCAGTCCGGGATGATATCGGCTACGTCGAGCGTATAAAGTCCGCCGAACTCACCGCTGTCGTTATCTCTGGTGCCGATAATGATAATGTCAGCGTGCAAACGGGCAACGTCGATTGACGTGATTTCGATGTTGTCGGCCCCGGCGCCGCCGGGGTGGGGAGGCAAAGCTTCGAAGGTCCTGCCGCCGTCCGTAGAGCGGTATACCTCAAAGGGTGTCGCATAATATACGGTATCATCCGGGGATACCGCTATCCCAGCTATTTCGTGCGGCACGTTGCCGGTCTGTTCCCAGGTAGAACCGCCGTCCGTGGACCGGTACAGTGTATCGGGCAGGCCGCTAACCCCGGCATACAGGGTACCGTCAGCGGACACGGCCAGGTGCCGGATATCAGACCCGGCCGCCAGCGCCCACCGGCCGGCCTTGCCTTCGGAAGGAATATTGACTTTTGTCCACCGGAACGCGTCAGAGGCGGCCGCGGCAGGGTAGACGGACGGGGTCGGAAAAAGGCATGTCAACAGGATGAAGACGATGCCAAAAAGGCAAAATCTAAAGGGAGGGCATTCATCGTTTTGTGCAAATCGCGTACTTTTGGCGTTTGACACATGGCGAATCTTACTCCTAGTTTCCCGATAAGTCAATAGTTTTGCCAGATATTTCTTATTTGAATATACGTTAACCCCGAGTATATACTAGCATGGAGACCCTGAAGATGGTGCAGCGATGGAAATAAATGCCAGCGAAATCGATGAAGGCATCGGCTATGTCGGTTACCGGGAAGCCTTCGACCTCATAGAATCGAACGTCCGGCCGGCAGGGACCGAGGAAATACCTCTGGATAAGGGCGTCGGCCGGATGGCGGCCGCCGATATCGCCGCGAGGGTCAGCTATCCTTCGGTTGATGTATCGCTCAAAGATGGCTTCGCGGTAAAATCCGGCGATGTGGCCGGGGCCTCGGCGCGGCGGCCGGTACGGCTGAAAATTATCGGGTCCGTGTTCGCCGGGGCTAAATTCAGCGGGGAACTAACCGCCGGCAGCACCGTTAAGGTATGCTCCGGGGCGCCGATACCTCGGGGCGCGGAAGCCGTGGTGTCCGGAGAGTTCGGCGACGAACTGGCATCAGGAGAGGTGTCCATTAAGGCTGATGCCTTGCCGGGACGCAACATCCTGCGCGCCGGTGGCGAGGTGACGGCCGGGGCCACCATTATCGGGAGGGGGGGGAGGCTAACGCCGGGATACCTGGGGCTGGCGGCTGCCGCCGGCATCAGCCGGGTGAGCGTTTACCGGCGGCCAAGAGTTGCCATTATCGGCGTCGGCGATGAAGTCGTAGCTCCCGGGGAAAATCTCCGTCCCGGTCAACTCTATGCGAGTAATCTGGTGACGATGCAGGCCTGGCTGCTTTCTTTCGGTATCTCCAGCGTAACCTCGGTGGTAACGGATAGCGAGGAGGCCATCGCGCGGGAACTGCATGGCTGTTGGCCCGCCGCCGATGTGATACTGACCAGCGGCGGCGCCTGGGGAAGCGAACGCGACCTCGTTATAGGGTCGATTGGTAAACTGGGCTGGAAAGAGATATTCCATCACGTACGCATGGGGCCGGGTAAGGGTATCGCTTTCGGGATATGGGAGGGAAAACCGGTGTTCTGCCTGCCGGGCGGTCCCGCCAGCAACGAGATGGCTTTTTTGCAGCTAGCGCTGCCCGGTATCTTGCGCATGGGAGGCGACACACGACATCCCCTACCGACCGTCCCCGCCACGCTCGCCGAAGACCTGCGGGGCCGGCACCCCGCCTGGACGGAGTTTAAAGACGCGGTGCTTTCCCGGGATGCCGGCGGCAGCTATAGCGTGGCGCTCTACCGTGACCGGAGCCGCCTGCAGGCAATCGCCAGCGCCAATAGCCTTGTATGTATTCCGGAAGGGGTAAAATCGCTGCGCAGGGGCGAGATTGTCCCCGTACAGGTGCTGGCGCCCCGGCTCGACGATATATAAAACAGTCTGCTTCTCAAGCCTTATTCCCCACGTTTTCGACAAAAAGAGAGAGCCCCCCGGGTCTCGGGGGGCTCTCGGATTTTCGGGAAGATTGCCCTTCAGGTCAGAGGTTTAGACTTGCCGTCTGGTTCTGACAATCAGGACAATTACCGCGATTACCAGGACCGCACCGATAATGATGATGGCCCAGATATAGGCAGCAGAGATTTCCGTCTTCTCTGCGGGCGGGATAGTGATCGTTTGGGCCGGCGGGATGGTTATGGTGAACGTCGGCGTCGGAGGAACGGTGACTATCGGCGTCGGTGTTGGAGGCGCAGGCACGGCTACCGTGAAGTTAGCGATAGCTGACCAATCGCTAGCAATCGGCTCGAGTGCTCTGACTCTCCAGAAGTAGGTCTTGCCCGCTTCCAGGGTCAGGGTCGGCATGATAGCGGTGGTGGCCAGCTCCTGTGAAAGCATTGGCGCCGTGAAGAGGGTCCCGGTGTCCATCTGGAACTCGTACTTGGTGGTGCCGGTGACCGGGCTCCAGGAGAAGGACGGTTT
>CAYXOZ010000119.1:0-5177 GCA_964467135.1 uncultured Dehalococcoidaceae bacterium | reverse complement strand
AAATAATTTCTCCAGGCGGGTTACCTTCCGCGGGTCGTCTTTATCCAGCGCCAGCCGGTACAGCGTTTGTCCCCTGAGTCCGGTAAAGAGCAGCGAGCCCTCCCATTTACCCCCGCTGACAAAGGTCGCCCCGCTTGGCGCCCAGGTCTCTGACTTTCCGCTCTGGATGATGGGCGTTTCCATCCCTTGCCCCGTCTCGTCGCCGATAATCACCGGCCAGCCGTAGTTCCTCCCCGACTCTATATAGTTGACCTCGTCCTGCGCCACGCCTAAAGACCCGCCGCTGGGCCCGTGCTCGGTCGCGTAGAGTCGGCCCGTCCCCGCCTGCCACGCCAGCCCTTGCGGATTGCGGTGCCCGTACGAATAAACGTAAGAGCCGGGGAAGGGATTATCGGCGGGGACGGTGCCGTCCGCGTTCAATCTCAGGATTTTACCGTTCCGCGAGTTCAGGTCCTGCGCCAGGTCCGGGTTGCCGGTCTCGCCCACCGTCCAGTAAAGCTTGCCGTCCGGCCCGAACTTTACCCTCCCCCCGTCGTGGACGCCGCCGCCCGGCACGTTATCCATCAGGACTTTATCCGGGACGCCTTTCCCGTTGTCTTCACGCAATCGCACCAGGCGGTTCCGCAGCGTCCCTCCGGCGTAGCGGTAAGTGTACGCTGCGTAAACATAATGGTTTTCCGTGAAGGCGGGGTCTAAAGCCAGCCCCAGCAGTCCCCCCTCCCCTGCCGCCGCCACGTCTACCAATGTCATCCATGGTTCTTCCAGTAGCTTTCCGTTTTCAATTACCCGTATCCTGCCCGGCCTCTCGGTAATGAATATCCGTCCGTCCGCCGCGAACGCTATCGCCCAGGGCACTTCCAGGTCGGTTACGAACACCTCGGGTGTGGGAGTTGGGATAAGTGAGGGAGGGAGCGTGGAGGAAGGCGTCGCCCCCGGGACGGCGCAGGCTGTGAAAAACATCATGAACGTAATCGCTAAGTAAAGTATCCATCGGCGTGAACCCACGTTAAACTTATCCATGCGCGTACTTCCTCTTCTATCATGCTACAGCCTCGCTCGTAGAATACTTATAAAAAGGACTCGGAAATAGTTACAAAACTGTGACGTTTATTGAAATCCGCGTGCGATTGTGGCAAGCTTAATATGGTAAACACACACCAGGAGGCAAAGGTGGCTGAGGAAACCGTGAGAAAATCGATATGCTGTTTCTGCATCGTTAGCTGCGGCATGCTGGTGCATGTCCGCGATAACAAAATCGTTAAGATCGAGCCGGACCCGGACAACCGATTGAGCCGCGGCTTTAGCTGCGAGCGCCCTCGTTATGCCATCAAGTGGCTTTATCACCCGGACCAGCTCCTCCACCCCCTGAAAAAGATGGGGAAACGCGGCGAGGGCAAGTGGCAGCAGATTAGCTGGGAGCAGGCTATCGGGGAGATAGCGCAAAAGCTGAACGCCCTCAAGGCGAAATACGGTCCGCAGACCCTGGCTATCTTTGAAGGGACCTACCGCGGCCAGAATATCTGGGCGAGGTCGCGTTTCTGCAACCTCTTCCACAATCCCCAGAACGTCTTTCACCCCGGCGTTACCTGCACGCTGAACTGTATGGCCGTCGAGCAGGCGATGATGGGCGACTCCGTCGCTGCCACGCCGGATATCGCGCACACCAGCCTCCTAGTGCTTTCCGGGATGCGCCCCCACGATTCTTCCCCGCGCACCCTTTCGTCCATCGTGAGGCGGAAGCAGCAGGCGCCCCTGAAGCTCATCGTTATCGACCCCATCGCCACGAGGGACGCTAAGATGGCGGACATCCACCTCCAGATACGGCCGGGCACGGATGCGGCGCTGTTCATGGGCTGGATAAACGTTATTATCAGCGAAGACCTCTACGACAAGGAGTTCGTCGCTAAGTGGACGACCGGCTTCGATAAACTGGCGGCGAGAGCTAAAGAATACCCGCCGGAGCGCGTCGCGCAGATTACCGGCGTCCCCGCTTCGCAGATAATAGAGTCGGCCCGGCTCTACGCCACGACCAGGCCCGCCGCGCTTTACCGCGGCCTGGCTGGCGACCAGCTCGGGCCTAACTCTTCTCAGGTCAGCCAGTCCCGTAATGCCGTCCGCGCCATCACCGGCAATATCGATATCCCCGGCGGCGACCTTATACCGTCTGTTGGACCTGTCATCGACGGCAAAATGTTCGTCAGGGACGCCCGGATGGAGCTTACCGACCGCCTTCCGGAAGAGATGAAGAAATACCAGCTCGGTCAGGAGAAAGTCCGCCTGATGTCCTGGCCCGGCTATAGCCTGACCAATACCCCCTGGCAGAAAAGGCACGGCATCTCTCAGACCACCATGCACCGTATGGGAGGCTTCGTGCCGGCGGTATACGATGCCATCCTCACCCGCCAACCCTACCCCATTACCGCCGCCATCACCTGGGGCTCCAATCCCCTCATGTGGGCGCCCAACATCAGGAAGCTCTACGAGGCTTTAAAGAGTCCTAACCTGGAGCTGAGCGTGGTGCAGGACTTCTGGGTCACGCCCACCGCGGCGCTGGCGGACTACGTTCTGCCGGCGGCCAGCTGGATGGAAAGGCCCACCTGCTCCACCCAGGAAGACTTCACCGACGTTGTCTGGGGCGGGTCGCGGGCGATTCCGCCTCTGGGCGAAAGGAAGGACGACTACACCTTTTTCCGCGACCTCGCTCTGGCGACCGGCCAGGATAAAGGCGATTGGCCCTGGGAGACTTTAGAAGACGTTATCGCCTACCGGATAAAGCCCCTGGGCATGACCTACGAGGAGTACGCCCGGACCGGCTATATCCTGGGCCAGCGAAAGTATAAAAAATACGAGGAGTCCGGCTTCGCCACCGCCTCCGGTAAGCTGGAGCTCTACTCCACCGTGCTGGAGAAGCTCGGCGCCGACCCCCTTCCTTATTACGCCGAGCCGCCGGAATCGCCGGTAAGCGCGCCGGACGTGGCTAAAGAGTACCCCCTGATTCTCAACACGGGCGGCCGGTTCATGCCCATGTTCCACTCGGAGCACCGGCAGCTCGGCATCGGTATGCGGGAAAAGCACCCCGACCCCCTGGTGACCATCCACCCGGAGACCGCCGGCAAGCTGGGTATAAAAGAAGGCGACTGGGTCTGGATTGAGTCGAGGCGGGGACGCATCAAGCAGCGGGCTAATCTTAATCCGGGCATCCTGCCGGACGTGGTGAATTGTGAGGCGAGCTGGTGGTTCCCCGAGCAGCCGGAGAAAGACCCGAGTTTATATGGCGTGTTCCAGTCGAACGCGAACGTCCTTACGCCTGACTCGGATGAGTTTTGCGACCCGTTAACCGGGGGATGGCCCAGCCGGGCCCTGCTGTGTAAGGTCTATAAAGTAGATGAGCCTGGACTGCCAGCTCCTGGATTAAACAGCGTCTAAGAGGGGGCAGGGGGGTGAGGTCGATTCCCTGGTTATTGTCCCAGGCTCTTCGCCGTTGCCAGGTCGTTGATGTTGCGGGTAATCACGTCCTTGTTGATGCGCCTGATAAGCCCGGTCAGCACCTTGCCCGGCCCTATCTCGATGAACGTGTCCACCCCCTGCGCGACCATGTACTCGATGCTGCGCTGCCACTGTACGGGGTTCGTTAACTGGCTAATAAGTTCCGACTTGACCTCCCCGGCTTTAGTCAGCGGCCGGGCGGTCACGTTAGCGACGACGGGGATTAGGGGGTCTTTAAAAGGCGTCGACCCTATAGCGTGGGTCATGCCTGCTATAGTCGGCTTCATAAATGGCGAGTGGAATGCCCCGCTTACCTGTAAAAGCACGGCGCGACTCGCCCCGGCGGCTTTAGCCAGCTCCATGGCTCTGGCGATGTTCCCGGAAGCCCCGCTGATGACTATCTGCCCCGGCGAGTTGATGTTGGCCATGACGGTATCGGTCTGGCGGCAGACCTCGGCGAGCTTCGCTTCCTCCAGCCCGATGATGGCCGCCATGCCGCCCGGATGTTGCTGGCCGACCTCGTGCATGAGGCGGCCCCTCTCGCGGGCCAGACGCACCGCAGCGTTAAAATCAAAGACCCCGGCCGCCGCCAGCGCGGTGTACTCTCCGAGACTGTGACCGGCCAGGTAGGCCGGCGCGGCGAGCTTTTTCCCGTTGAATTCCCTGGCCGCCTCGAGGCAGGCGAAAGCCGCCGTCACCAGGGCGGGCTGGGCGTTGATGGTCTGGCGGAGGACTTCCTCGGGCCCTTCGAAGCATAGTCTGGACAGCGAAAAACCCAGCGCCCGGTCCGCCTGCTCGAAGATTTCCCTCGCCGGTGGAACGTTATCGTAAAGGTCCCGACCCATGCCCGCTGCTTGCGAGCCCTGGCCGGGGAATATCCAGGCTGTTTTCGTCATCTCGGGATTATCTAGGCGGCCGCCTTTTTCTTCTCTTCCTTCTTGATGACTTCGCGGCCGTTGTAATACCCGCAGGTGGGGCAGGCGTGGTGGGGCAGCTTGGGACTGTGGCACTGGGGGCATAAGTCCGTGGCTGGCGGCTTCCTGGCGGTATGGCTCAGACGCTGCGCGGCGCGTGACTTGCTTTTCTTACGCTTCGGTAGAGGTCCCATTTTTACTCCTTAGACTCAATCTATTTTAGCTCGTTCAGCTTTGCCCAGCGCGGGTCGATTTCCTCCGCCGGGCAGTCGCATTTTCCCTGGTTAAGGTTCTGGCCGCACTTCTGGCAGAGCCCGGCGCAGTCTTCGTCGCAGAGGGCTTTCATCGGCACGGCCATCAACGAATACTGGCGTACCGCTTCCGCTAAATCGATGTTGTGACGCTCATCGATGGTAAACGCGCTGGCCTCCTCCGGCGGGGGTAAGGTCGCCCCGCTGTGAATATCTACGGTAGGTACGTACTCCTCTTCAAACTTTATCTTTAAAGGGTGCCGGAACCGACTCAGGCAGCGGTTGCACGTCAGCTCTACCTCGGCGTCCAGCGCACACTTTACCAGGACGCTGCGCTGGGTCTTCATTAAGCGGCATGTTCCCCGGACGTTATACGTGTTGCCGTCCCCGATGATTTCAGAAGCGGCGTTTATCTCGTACTCTCGCGTCGACCCGATGGGCTCCTGGAGAAGCTGGGATACGTTAATTTGCATACCGCCTCGCCTCCCCTCCGGATTGGTACAATATAATATTATACGGGAAAAAG
>CAYXOZ010000118.1:0-5247 GCA_964467135.1 uncultured Dehalococcoidaceae bacterium | reverse complement strand
GAATCGTTATTTCAAAAAGGGGATCTAAAAAGACTCCTACCATCAAGCAAATAATTCTTGATGTCATCCTATCTGGGGAATAAGGTAGCTGAGACACAATAAGATGAATTGTTATATCTTTTTTTACCACCACGCTTTCATACCCATGTTTGTCCAGTGGTGAGTAACACTAGCTGAGGCCGGCAAGGGCTTATCTTCTACGGGGATAATGCCTTGATGTCAATGTTCTGAGTTGAGGCTATTATCCTCAAATCCAGCGCGTCGAGAGCCAGTCCTTTTGTCCTGAAGGATGGCATTGTCCAGGTTTTGCTCTAATCGAAAAACCCTTCGCTGCTAATATCCTGACGATCGGCCCTTACCAGGCCATCCCCCCTTCTCAGTGCCCTAAAAAATCCGCCGTGAATATATTTCTCCCCTCATCAACATAAACCGTTATGGGTTTGCATATATAACGTTGACAAGTTAAAATCCTGATTGTATTATTACTACTAGTACAACTCATCATACCCCCTTATATTTACCGTGGAAACCGGAAAGGAGTAAAAACATAATGGCCGAACTGAATACCAAGGTGATCAAAGAAGATAAATGGTATGATACCTGCTGCGGTATCTGTTATGCCTCTTGCCCGATCAGGGTGCGTACTATAAACGGCATTCCGGTGAAGATAGAAGGCCAGCCCCGCGCCTCTACCAGCAAAGGCGCTGTCTGCGGTAAGTCTGTCGGCTCTCTGACCGTGGTTCACGACCCGAACCGCCTTAACAAACCGGTGAAACGTACTAACCCGGTTAAAGGTATCGGCATCGACCCCAAGTGGCAGGAGATTTCCTGGGAAGAAGCCTTAACCACCATCGCCGATAAATTACGGGCCATCTCTAAGGAAGACGGGCGGCAGGTGAAAATCAACGTCATGCCGTCACAGGGGTCGTATAACCACCCGCCCATCTGGGGGCTGGTCGCAGCCCTCGGCTGCACCAACGAATCGGCCGGGGCTGGCGGCATGTTATGCGGCAACGCCGCCCACTTCGTGGCCGGGCTGACCCACGGGTCATGGTCGCATTCGGCGGACCTCGAACGCTGTAACTACTTAATACACTTCGGCGCATCCAAAGGCCACGCGGCGGGTCACAGCTCCAACCAGATGATGCGCAGCTTCGCCGATGCCCGGGCGCGGGGCATGAAGCAGGTTGTCTTCGACCCCATGTGCAACTTCGTCGGCGCCAAGGCGTCGCGCTGGGTGCCCATCATACCGGGAACCGATGTTGCCGTTATCCTGTCGATGTTGAATATCATTCTGAATGAAATGGAAACCTGGGACGACGTTTTCATCAAGACCAAGACCAACGGGCCGTACCTCATCGGGCCGGATAAGCATTACATTAGAGACCCCAAGACGCAAAAACCGCTGGTCTGGGACGTTAAAGACGGCAAGGCCAAGACCTGGGACGACTCGACGATAAAAGAATTCGCCATCTCGGGTACTTACGATGTCAATGGAGTTAAAGGTACGCCCGCATTCCAGCTGCTCCGGGAGCATGTTAAAAGTTATACTACGGCATATGCTTCCAAGCTGAGCTCGGTGCCGGAGGAAGTAATCCGCACCGTCGCCAAAGAGTTTGTGACCGAGGCCAGGATAGGCAGCACCATCACAATCGATGGCAAAACGTATCCCTTCAGGCCGGTCGCGGCCATCACCTTCAGCGGACTGAATAACCACCGGAATGCGTTTAACAGCGTTGCCGCGATGCATATGCTTAACATGGTCGTCGGAGCCATGGACGTGCCCGGCGGCTGCATGGGCTGGCCCACCCGGTGTTTCGGTTACACAGAGACGGGACGGCCGGATTTCAAAGTTTCTGCCGACCCGATAGAAGGGATGCTTCAGGCCGGCTGGTGGTGGGGGGAGACCACACGGGGCAAGATGGTGCGCCATAAGATGTGGCCGATAGATATGCCTACGTCTCCGGAGGTCTCGCTGGGACTGAAAAAAATCTGGAGCTGGGTGAACGATTCTCCTTTCTACTTCTCATCGGACCGCGACGAAATACATGAAAAGCT
Organism: uncultured Dehalococcoidaceae bacterium; assembly: GCA_964467135.1. Classification (GTDB taxonomy): domain Bacteria; phylum Chloroflexota; class Dehalococcoidia; order Dehalococcoidales; family RBG-16-60-22; genus JBFYTX01. Next base: position 3,189 of record CAYXOZ010000118.1, on the reverse strand, counting down.
GGGACCGGACTATAAAGAGGCTAAGGTGTGGATGAACTGGGGCAACAACATGATTATGTCCGGCGGCAACCTTTCCAACATGGAAGATACGCTTAAGAGGATACCGTTCTTCTTTACTTTTGACCTTTACCTCACCGAGATTACGGAATTTTGTGACATCGTTCTCCCGGACTGCAGCTACCTGGAATCCTTATGCCCCGACCAAAACCTCCAGACCGGTTTCAACGGTCCGGTGGGCATGAACGACTGGTCGTTTTTCTTCCGGCAGCCGGTATGCAAACCGGTGGGAGAAAGAAGGGCTATGCCGGACGTCCTGCTGGACATCGCCTGGAGAGTCGGGCCGGATTTCTATGCCAAATACGTCGAATCTTTAAATAATTTCTGGGCAATAGATAAACAATATCGGCTTGACCTCACCAAAAAACATACCTATGAAGAAGTCAGTGACAGTGTCTTTAAGAACTTCTTCGGTGAAAAACATGGGCTGGAATGGTTCAAGGAGAACGGCGGTGTCACCTGGCCAAAGAAGGTGGAAGAAGTTTTCTGGCGTTACGAAATTCCTGCCAGAGTGCCGGTTTACTGGGAGTTCGTCCAGACCATGGGTGAAAAGGCGAAAGCAATCTGTGAGCCCAAGGGTGTGCACATGCAATGGGAGCAGTTCACGCCGCTGCCTTCTTACTTTCCCATCAAAGCGCATGAGGTCAAGGACCCCCAGTATGACATGTACACCCTGATTTACCGGGATACTCTTCATGTCGGTAGCGGCACTCAAATGCATCCCGAGATAGATGCTTGTTCAGACATGAACCCGTACAGCTATTACATATGTATCAACGAGGAAACTGGCAAGAAAAAAGGCCTTAAGAACGGGCAGGTAATCTGGGTGGAAACCGATACGGGAAGGAAAATTAAGGGGCCGGTTTCGCTTATCAAGGGCATTCATCGACAGGCAGTGGCGGTGGCAGGTATAAACGGGCATTGGTCAAAATACCTGAAGATAGGCAGGGGCAAAGGGGTACACTTCAATGACCTTCTGGAGATAGATAAAGACCATGTGGACCCGGTGAGTTTAAGCGCCGATTCCTGCGTGAAAGTTAAAATTTATCCTGCCGAGGAGGGAAAATAATGACTAGATGGGGAATGGTTATCGATATGCACCGGTGTATCGGGTGCTATTCCTGTGTGATTGCCTGCCGCCAGGAACATTTTGTGCCGCGCGGTATCTATTTCAACCGCGTGCTCATCGCCGAAACGGGCTTATTCCCGACAATAAAAAAGACAATTATGCCGGTCCAGTGCAACCACTGTAAAGAGGCCGCCTGCGTCAAGGTCTGCCCTACCGGCGCCACCTACCAGCGCGAGGACGGCCTCGTCCTGGTGGACGATAAAAAATGTGTCGGCTGCGGCTACTGCGCCGTCGCCTGCCCCTACCAGCAACGTACCCGCTTTGAAGACCCCAAGCTGGAATATTTCCCCGGCCAGGGCTTCACTCCTTATGAAATCCTGGGTAAACAACTCTACCCCTACAAACCCGGCACGGTAATGAAATGCACTTTCTGCATTGAGAGAATCGATGAAGGTATCAAGAAGGGCCTTAAACCGGGCATCGACCGCGAGTCTACCCCGGCCTGCGCCATTACCTGCCCTACCCAAACAAGAAAATTCGGCGACCTGGACGATCCCTACAGCGAGGTGTCACGCTTGATCGCTGAAAAAAAGGCTCTGCCGCTCCATCCCGAGTTCGATACGGAACCTTCTATCTACTATATCAGATACTAATATGCTTATTAACGATAATATGACGGGGAGGTACTAAAGCAATGTATCAAACGAGGCCATATGAATATATGGTGAAATATACACAGCAGAAGAACTGGATCGACGGCCGGGGTAACTTTATCGCCTTCGCTTTCTTCCTCGGCGGTATCGGCGGCGGTCTTTTCATGGCAGCCGCCTATTTCGATAGCATCTTAGGCATGTTTATCGCCTTGATAATATCGGGGTTGATGGGCCTCTCCTATATGATACACCTGGGCCAGCCTTCCCAGTTCTGGCGGATGTTGATGAAACCGAAGACATCCTGGATATCACGCGGTTTCATCTTTATTTTCCTCTACGCCGGCTTTGCCTCGATTGCCCTCATCCTGGCTTATTGGTTCCCGGAATATACCACTGCGATAACCGTCTTCAAGATTCTGGGTGGGATATTCGCCTTCGCCCAATCGATTTATACCGGCTTTGCGGTCAGCTATGTTAACGCCATCAAACTCTGGAACTCTGCGATCTTACCCATTCTCTTCGTGGTTTGCGGTTTTTCCGGCGGCATGGCGGTGCTGATGGGCATCAGCCTCGGCGGATCCGAAGCTGACCTGGCATTGATGGAAAATATTACCCGGATAACCCTGATTGCCTTTGCCGTTATCTTGATTGTTTATCTATGGAATGCCACCTATAATAACGCCGCGGCTAAAGACGCGGTCGCCAGGCTGCTGGGCGGCAATATCGCTGTAGTCTTCTGGATCGGCGTTATCATACTGGGTGTCCTGATTCCGTTGGGAATATCGGTCGGTACCTATTTCACCGGCGAGGCTTCGACTGCCTGGTTATTAACAGCGGTAGTCACCGAAATACTCGGCGGTTTATCGTTAAGGTATGTCGTCCTCAAAGGGGGGATATACATCCCACTCACCAGGGGAGAATAAACGAAATCAGATGGCGGGAGCATTTTACGGGTTGTTGGGCCCACCTCCTTACAACCACAGAGACGTTAAATGCTCCCGCTAATGTTTAGCTCTCCTCGTTGATTACCGTACATGCTTAATGACTAACCGTGCAGGATATTAGTCAACCCCATCATTACGTTAGAAGCCTTGATGATAGCATACACATCCTTGCCGGCTTCAACTCCAATCTTTCCACAGACAATTTGGGGCAAAGTCTTATCAATAACTTTCACGTGGCGTCCTCAGAAATGCAGGCGATAGGTTGCCTGTCCTAATCAAGGAGCTTCTTGCTTCAAGCCAAGTATCGTGTTCTTTCGACAAGTGCTCATCTTCCAACGGACTGTGTCACAAGAAATGACATAATTTTGCCACAAATTTCGCCTCAGTTTTATGTATAATTCACTATTTCTCCCGTAAAATAAAAACGGGGTAATTTATCAAGTAATTACGTAGACTTACGGATAGG
>CAYXOZ010000117.1:3804-5257 GCA_964467135.1 uncultured Dehalococcoidaceae bacterium | reverse complement strand
TTACTAACAAAGCGTGTCGATAGTCCCCTCTCCCCCGGTCCCTACCTCCCGGAGGCGAGGGGACTTTTTCGTCGCCCTTTACAACTGCCAAAGGCAAACTGTAAACTGACATCATGTCCGCCAACGATAAGGTTTACCGCGCCCTCCAGGTTCACCTGGACAAAGGACCCTACGGCTTCGCCGCCACTCCCTCCGGCGCCGATATAGATTTACTCCGGCAGCTTTTCACCCCGCCGGAAGCGCGCGTCGGCACCTATCTTTCGCTCGTCAAACTGGAACCCGCCGCGAAAATCCACCACTGCCTGACGAAAGCCGGTATAAAGATAACGCTCGACGAGCTCAAGCAGACGCTCGGCCGCATGGTTTTTAAAGGCACGGTCCTGGTATACAGCGAGGGACTCAAGGAAAAGCACTATAAAAACGCCGAGTTATCCGCCGGCGGTATCATCGATTTCCAGGTCGACCGCCTAACCGATGACCTCGTCAAAGCTCATCACCGCTACCAGGAAGAGATATCATCGCGTCCACGCAAAGGCGGCCCCCGCTCTATCCTCCCCCTCCGCACCATACCGGTCGAAAAAAGCATACCAATACCGGAGAGATATAAGGTCGCCACCTATAACGACGTCCGCCGTATCCTGAACGACTCACCCGGGCCGTTCGCGGTCGCCAACTGCCTCTGCCGCCAGCTCAAAGACAAGGAGGGAACCCCCTGCAAGCATTCCGACCTCCGCGAGACCTGCCTCCAGATAGGCACCGACCACGCCCGCCAGTACGTCGAGATGGGCATCGCACGCTATATCAGCAAAGAGGAAGCCCTGGAAATCCTGGAGAAAGCGCAGCAGGCAGGTTATATCCTCCAGCCGGAAAATTCCCTGCGCCCGGAGACCATCTGCTGCTGCTGCGGCGACTGCTGCCTGATGCTTTCCAGGTTAGCCAAATCGCCCCGCCCCGCCGCCCTGTATGCTTCAAACTACTTCGTCGAAGTGGACCCGTCTTTGTGCAGCGGCTGCGGCGTCTGTGTCAAACGCTGCCAGCTTGAGGCACGCGTCATCAAGGATGGAAAAGCGACCGTTAACCTCGACCGGTGCATCGGCTGCGGCAACTGCGTCGTCACCTGTGAGCAACACGCCACCCGACTCGTGAAAAAAGACGTTACCCCCCTACCCCCTAAAGATAAAGACGAGACGAACATGATAATGCTGGCGGCAAGGTTGGGCAGGTGGAAGATGCTCAAGCTGAGGGTAAAGATGATGCTGGGGATGGAGGTGTAATCAGGGATGGGGCGTGATGGCGATAATGGTTATCTGACTTTTTTCAGGACCGTAATACCAGAAAACTCGATAAGCCGCCGGGGTTTTTTGCTCTGCATACGCCTCAAACACTTTTTCGCCGTTGGGCCCTTTTAGACTTAAAAACTCGTGGGTCTGCAAACTGTTATGATAGGGGTTAC
>CAYXOZ010000117.1:1935-3704 GCA_964467135.1 uncultured Dehalococcoidaceae bacterium | reverse complement strand
ACCGTTATCCTGCGGCAGCGCCAGACGTTCTTTAAAATGTCCACGAGCTGGGCGTAAAGCTCGGGGTGCTTTTTGCCCGTCCAGCGGTAGTGCTCTATTATCCTGACATGGGGCTCTTTAACGACCGCGCTGCCGGGCGGGAACGCAAGCTCCCCTATAGTCAAGACGGTGGAGTCCCGCCGGGGATAGGTCGCTAAAGGTATATCAATTTCTTCTTCCCCGGCCAGGTCTAACCCCGCCACATAGGTCTTACCAGGTTCTCCCCGCCTCCGGCGGGAGTGCTCTCCCTTAAGCTGCTCTCGCTGCTGGAGGTTCAAAAATCCGCCCCCTCCCCGTACCGAAAGCAGGCGGTACTGGGTGAGGAACAGCGGGTGGTTTTCGCCGAGGCGCTCACGTTCCGACGCCACGTAAGCGAGGTAGTCCGGATTATACTTCGCCACATCCTGCCAATCGTAGCGGAAGTGCCGTTTGACGCCGTCCCGCCGCTCAAGCTCAAGGTTGGTCTGCTTGACCTCTTCGAGCAGAGTAGTATCGTCCCAGGTAGTGCCGTAATGAACACAGGTACAGTTGGTAGTGGCGCCCATCGGCTTGAACTCTTTACTGTACTTGTCTTTGCCGACGTCCTGCGACTCGTCGATTTCAAGAAGGATGTGGGCGGTATTGCCGACCACATTAGCCGATTCGTCGGCGGAAAGGAAGACGGCGCGGGCGCTGCCGAGTCGGACAATATAGCCGAGCTCGGACTGCCATATCGTGCCGAAGCCGGCGTCGTTGAGCCTGTCTTTGAGTCGCATCATAGAGATGACCGTCTGGGGCTTGAACGTGGGCGAGCACTTGACGAGGTTCTTCGGTTCGGCGATAAAGAGGGTCAGCAGCAGGACCTCAAGTTGCGCCGAGAGCTCGTTTTTCCCGCCCTGCCGGGCGATTTCCACGGAAAAGGTAAGTCCCTTTTTCCCGAAGACGCTATCGAGGATGGCGGTCGCCACCTCTTTCTGGTACGGACGCAACTGATGAATAACCCGTTTTTCTTCCATAATATTCGTTATTCGTTTTTTTTATTTTTTTTAGGACTGCCACGCACGATTTGTTCGTATTATTCGTTTTTCGATTTATGGTAAGTATAGCTATATTTTCCGTTTATTCGATTTTCGCATTATGTTAATTACGCAGAAATTTTCCTGGTCACGACCGCACCACCGATATTGACGCCGAGAGGCAGCAGAACGTCCTTGACGACATTACCGATAGCCTCCTTCAGTCCTTTACGCTGGGCGGCGGTTATCTGGTAGCGGACACGTACAAGTTTCTCCAAGGCGCCGGCGGCTTTGACCAACAAGATGAGATTTCTCTCGTCCCCGCCGGAAATCGTCTTCTTAATCTCCATGCGTAATAAAGCGATTTCTTCATCGATACCCTCAATGCCAGAAGCAAAAGAAAAATCGTACCTTTCGGCCTCATCGAATATCTTTGAATAAAAACCCTTTTTTAGCGCATTTCGATTACGTTTTTGTGCGCCCTTTTTTCGTTTTTGCCTGTCTGTCATCCGCCTTAACCCCCTGATTCAGCACCCTGACGGCCGCCAGAATTATGGTGTGGGCCGCCAGGTCCCACCGCTCTTTCTTTAACGCGTACTTCAACAAACTCATAATCAGTACCCCCTTTTTCAGAATAATGTTAGCACATATGTTCTGGTTTGACTACGGGGATTTGTCGTCTTTCTTTGTCTGATTTCGTTCAACATATTTCTGATACTCACCCCCTTTCCCCCT
>CAYXOZ010000117.1:0-1835 GCA_964467135.1 uncultured Dehalococcoidaceae bacterium | reverse complement strand
GTTTGATATTATCCCTTCGCCGTTATAGAATACAGCGTGGCCATTGCGAGGCAGCTTTATCAGCTCCAGGAGCTGGATACTCACATCGAGCTTGAAGAGCAGTCCCTGGCGTCCAAGACCAGCCAAATCGGGAAGCGGGAGGCGCTGGACGATGCCCAGGCGCGCCTTAATGTCGCCCAGCAGCACCTCAAAGAGGTCAATCACCAGCGCCGCGAGGTCGAGGGTGAGCTGGACGATATCCTGAGCAAAATCACCGCCGCCGAAAAACAGCTATACGGGGGCAAGATCACCAATCCCAAGGAGCTGTCCAGCCTCCAGCACGAGGTAAATACATTTAAAGCCCACAGCGACCAGCAGGAGACCAAAGCCCTGGAAGTAATCGACCAGGTAGAGAACGAGGAAAAGAACGTCGCTCTCTTAAGCGGCGAGTACCAGAAGCTGGAGGACGAATGGCATCACCAGCAAAAACAGCTCGGCGAGGAGGTCGAACAGCTCAAAGGCTCACTCGCGGCACTGAAGCAAAAGCGCCAGCAGCTGGTAGAGCAAATAGATACGTCCGCCGTGGCGCTCTATGAAAAAATCAAGCTGCAGAAGAAACAGGCCGTAGCCAAGGTCGAGCAGGGCATCTGCCGCGCGTGCCGCATCTCGCTATCCGCCAGCGCCCTCCAGAAAGCCCGCGGCGGCCAGCCGGTGCAGTGCGGCACCTGCGGGCGCATCCTGTTCATCTCTTAAGGACATTTTGACCGCTAATAGAGTTATTATCCATGTAGACGGCGCCGCCCGCGGCAACCCCGGTCCGGCGGCCATCGGGGCCGTGATTAAAGACCAAGCCGGGCACGTCACGGGGCGGATTTCCCGGTCCATCGGCACCACCACCAACAACCAGGCGGAATACCAGGCCATCATCGCCGCCCTGGAAAAAGCCATCGCTTCAGGGGCGGTAAACGTGCTGGTAAAATCCGACTCGGAACTGGTGGTGAACCAGATCAACGGTCGTTACAAGATAAAAAATACCGCGCTCCGGCCTCTCTATCAGAAATTGGTCCAGCTTATCGGCCAGCTGGAAAATTTTGCCATCACCTCAATTCCGCGGGAACAAAATACCGAGGCGGACGCGCTGGCGAATAAAGCCCTGGACAGGCTTTAACCCGACTTCAAGCCGGCTTATTGACAACTATCAACCGAAAATTTATCATTTGCCTATCGAAGTGATGGAGGGCTAATGACAGGTAGCGAAAGCAGGCGCGCTGCCAGAGTAACAAACTGGGTAGCCAGAATAATCGGGTTGATTGTGATGGCCGTCCTCATGACGATAATAATCGGCCAAACCGTAATGTCCATACAGGAAGAAGGCTTCAAATTCGATATCGAAGGTCTCGAGATTGTCATACCTGTATTAGCAGCGCTTACCGTATATATCCTGTCCTGGTGGCATAAAACAATCGGCGGTTCGCTCCTAGTTTTTATATCAATCATGGTGGGCGTCCTGGCATCAATTGCCGCCTGGAAGAACCAGACGGATTTTACACTCTTACAAGCGTTCCGGGGCTGGTTAATCCTTGGTTCTCCCTTCCTCGTTATCGGTGTGCTTTTTCTCATATCGGCGTACCTCGACCGGAAAACCGCATAACGAATTATCCTTTTGCCGTAACCCATTGACTATCCCCTATCTCTCCACTACACTATAAACGGGTCAAGTAGACCGGGTGACCGCCCCGATTCGTCCCGGTAAAACGGGATTCACCGGGGAGGAAAGTCCGAGCTCCACCGGGCAGGACGCTGGGTAACGCCCAGGAGGGGCGACCCTACGGAAAGTGCCACAGAAACATACCGCC
>CAYXOZ010000116.1:0-5288 GCA_964467135.1 uncultured Dehalococcoidaceae bacterium | reverse complement strand
GCCGTCGACTCTTTAAGGTAAAGAGGTGTTAGAGAAAGAGCATCGTCGCTTTCATCGCGGGCAAGGCGTTCCTGCGCCAGACGAGCAACAGCAACGCCTGATGGCAAAGCTTCGACTGCTTTCAGTTTCGCACCCGTAAGGGTTTCCAGAATCCGTACATATTGTGTAGCGCCGGAGCCGACCAGCACCGCTGGCCCGGTGATGCGTTCCGCCAGTCCTTTTAAATCGCCGATGTAATAGTCCCCGATTTGCTCTACACTATTTTTTACGTGTCGATAGAGGCCGGCGTAAACAGCATCACCGACGCCTACCGGAATGACCGAGCATATCAGCCTAGCTTCTAGCCGGGCGGAGTATGCCAGCGCGGCCAGGGTGGGTACGCCGCATACGGGCTTGCTGGAGCTGAAAGCCAGCATCTTGCCCACCGTTACCCCCACCCTGATGCCCGTCCAGGAGCCGGGACCTAACCCTACTCCTATTCCCCCTATGTCTTTAAAATTCAACCCGGCGTTTTCCAGGGTGGTATCGATGTTATCGACTATCTGCTCGAGGGAGTCGGTCCTGGCCGGAAACGTGTTGTCCGCCAGCACACGCTCGCCGTCGACCACTCCCACGGCGTTAATATATCCCGAGGTATCTATGCCCAGGACAATCATGATTTCCCCAGCTCCTCGAAGAGGCTTCTATACCTTTTGCCGGTAGTTGTAAAAAGCAGACGGCGTTCCCGCGCCGCAAGTATTTCAAACTCAATTTTCAGGAAATCAGGCGGGAGAAGGGGCAGAATCTTCTCCGCCCACTCGATTATCATGACCCCTGATGCAACGCACCGGAGATAGTCCGCCAGGCCGAGCTCCACGCCGTCGACCTCATTGCCTATCCGGTACAGGTCTAAATGGAAAATGGGGAGTCGGCCTTTATATTCGTTCACAAGTACGAACGTCGGGCTATTGACCTGCCTTAAGGGTACGCCCAGACCGGCGCAGATGCCGCGAGTGAGCTTTGTCTTCCCGCAACCCAGCTCCCCGATTAATCCCACCACGCTGCCGGCGGTGAGGTGCGCCCCTATCTTTTTACCGAGGACGGACGTGCCGGCGGGACTGCGGCTGATAAACGTGTATTCCATCCTGAGACAAGTATAGCAGTTTTTATTTAAGAGTTTACAGTCTTTAAAAACGGGGCGTCTAAGAGGGGTCGCGACCCCTCTTTTCCAAATTCCCCCTCTCAAACAATTGTATTATTGAGTAACCGAAGATATACCTGTTTGAGAGGGGGTAAGGGGGTGAGTAAAAAAAATTGTCAAAAGCTAGCTGCTGTGATATTATGCAGTCTGAACGGACGCAGGATGAGTAAATCGATTTCCATCGTCATCCCCACCTACAACGAGCGGGATAACATTACCCCCCTGGTAGAGCGAATTCATAGTGCGCTGTCACAGCGCGACTACGAAGTGGTGTTCGTCGACGATAACAGCAAGGACGGCACCGCGGAGCTGATCAATAGTCTGTCCGGCAAGTATCCTGTTCGTGTGCTGGTACGTAAAGACGAAAGAGGGTTGGCGACTGCAGTCATCCATGGTATCACTCATAGCGATGGTGGCACCGTCGTGGTCATGGACGCGGATTTACAGCACCCGCCGGAGGTCATCCCTGATTTGCTCCGTGAGATGGACGCGGGCGCCGATATCGTCATCGGGAGTCGTTACGTGTCAGGGGGCGGGATGAAAGGGTGGGGTCTGACCCGCCGGATAATCTCAAAGGGGGCTATCATATTGGCGCACCTGCTCCTGCCCACCACCCGGGTGGTCAAAGACCCCATGTCCGGTTTTTTCGCCTTCAAACGAACGGGTATCGGCCAGGCCCATCTCCGACCGCGCGGCTACAAGATACTCCTGGAGATTCTCATGGAGGGCGAGTTCACGAAAGCGGCCGAAGTGCCCTATATGTTTGCCAACCGCAGCGGCGGCGAAAGCAAGCTCAACGCGCGGCAGCAAATCGAGTATCTCAAGCATCTTTTGAGCCTGATGTGGCGCAAGGGCGAGCTGCTGCGGTTTTTCAAGTTCTGCCTGGTGGGGGCGAGCGGGGTAGGGGTCAACACGGGGCTACTCTGGTTGTTTACGGAAAGGGTCGGCCTGCCCTACCTCGGTTCATCAGCCATCGCTATTGAGACATCGATTATCACCAATTTCATCCTCAACAACTACTTCACTTTCCGGCAACGCAACCAGCCCGGGACAAGGGCGTTCTTTATCCGGCTGGGGAAATTCAACGTAGTTAGCCTGGCCGGACTGGGCATCAACCTGGGGGTACTCGGGCTCTTCACCGAGGTCTTCGGTGTCTACTACCTGCTCTCCAACCTCATCGGCATTGTCGTCGCTTTTCTCTGGAACTACCTCGTCAATACCTGGTGGACCTGGAAGTAGCGCCGTTTACCGTACAGTCTCGACCGCAGGCGCGTTCTCTATCTTACGGGCAGACCTGGCGCCGTATTCGTTAATCATTATCGACGCCAGGATGATGATATCGACGTAGAAAAAGTAGCCCCAGAGGCTGCGCCAGGCGAAGAACAGCGGCAGGATGGACAGCACGGGGCCGGTATCCGGGTAGCGTTTACAGTTGAAGAAATACCAGACCAGCGCCGCCCCGAAGATAGTCAGTTCGGTTATGGCGAACGGTAGCGGCGTTTGAATATCCAGCACCCCCCCGGTAACCAGCGTGGCGATGCCTACGCCCAGCGGGAACATTTTTTCCGTGACGGGGGCGAATATCGAGGAAAGCCAGAGCGAGGGGTCGGCGGCGAAAAACCAGGCGTTGGCGGCGATGAAGACCCCGGCGATAATCCCTGTCACCGCTAAAGCTTTACGCGGACCTATCGTGCGGGCAATGACGATAAGATAGAAGGGCAGGATGAACCAGGTTATCTGCTTGGTCGCCACGACGATGGCCATGAAAATGGCAGAGGCCCACAGGTTCTTCCGGTATAGCACCCACGCCAGCAGGAGGAACGGGAAATAGAGGAAACCCGTCTCGCCGGCGGCCAGGGAGCTCCAGAGCTCCACGCTGGCAATCAGGGCGGCGATGAAAAACAATCGATACTCATCAGGGACTTTCCATACCACGTAGACCAGCGCCGGCACAAGAAAAATGACGTAAATTAAACGCATGTCTCCCATGCCCATCGCGATAAAAGGCGCCGGCAGCAGGAAGCAAAGCGCGGGGTAGTTGAACTTCGATTCCAGTTCGGGGGGAATACGGGAGGGGTTTTTTACTGCATCTTCCCAGAGGCCCTGGAGTTCAGCGGGGGTGGGATAGGGAAAAACGTCCGCAAAACGGCCGTCCCGCAGGGGCGTTAGCTTGTCCGTAGAGCCATTAAACTGAATTGTCGCGGAGACGATGTTCGATGTCGCGTAAGGGTTTTCACCGTCGAGGAGGTTTTTTGCGGCCTGGTGGGAAAGGGCGGTGGCGTCGTTATAGCCGAACACATTGTCCAGGGAGACCATCAGGCGGGATATCTCCCCTTCCGGCTTATCGGATTTGATGTTTGCCAGTCCGTAAGTAGTCGCGAGCACCAGCAAGAGGATGCCGATGATGCAGAAAACGCCGGTTATCGCTAGCGCCGCAGGCTTGAGCCAGCGGAGGCGTTCGGCGAGATATACGTCAACCGGGGGCAACGCCACCAAAAACAGGACGACGAAAAAGACCAGCCAGACGACCGTGCCTGAAATGGAAAAGCCGGGATTGAGTAAAACGAACCCGACCGCGGAAAGGGCCGAGGCGACTATCTTGAGCAGGACAGCGATAAAAAACAGGTTGACCCTGGGCGTGGCGCGACTCTCTGAGAATATACTCATTAATTCAACAATTTCTGCTTGCCCCGGAAAGGCGATTTTGCTATATTTTACTAAACATAACTCCTGAAGGCAAGGTGGGGTAGTCCATTGTCGCCGGGCCGGCGGGGGTTGCGAAAAAAACGACATAATGGTAAAGTATTCTATGGATACCGAAAAAGGTCTTACCCCCCCTGACGAATCCCGCCGCGTTGCTACCACCGACGACATCGAAGTCTCCACTTATCTCGAGATTGCCCGCGAAATCGGCGGCGAGCAGCCTGCCGTCACCGAAGAAGCTGTCTCCGGCGCCGAGCGGGAAGCCATCATCGTTCTGGACTTCGGCTCACAGTACAACATGCTCATCGCCCGCCGTGTCCGCGAAGCCCAGGTCTACTGCGAGCTCTTGCCCCACGACACCCCCTGGGAAAAAATCGAGCCGTTAAATCCTAAAGGTTTTATTCTCTCCGGCGGGCCGGCCAGCGTCTACGAGGCGAACGCGCCTTTAGCCCCCGCCTACGTTTACGAAAGCGGCCTGCCCGTGCTGGGCATCTGCTACGGCATGCAGGTCATCACCAAGCAGCTCGGGGGGCGGGTCACGCCGGGCACGAGGCGGGAATACGGTCACGCTGTGCTGCACCTCAGCCAGATGGAGTCCCCCCTGTTCAGCCAGCTGCCTGAATCGACGCCGGTCTGGATGAGCCACGGTGACAAAATCGAAGAAATGCCGCCGGGTTTTATCGCTCTCGCCTACACGGAAAACTCGCCCTACGCGGTCATCGGCAACGGACGTAACATCTTCGGACTGCAATTTCATCCTGAAGTCGTCCATACCCCGGAAGGCAAGACCATCCTCCGCAACTTCGTCTATACAGTCTGCGGCTGCCGGGGCAACTGGACGATGGGCAGCTTCGTCAGCGAAAGCATGGCGCGCATCAAAGAGCAGGTCGGTGAAGGGAGGGTCATCAGCGCCCTCTCGGGAGGGGTAGACTCCTCGGTGGTGGCGACGCTTATCCACCGGGCCATCGGCGACCAGCTTACCTGCATTTTCGTCAATAACGGGCTCCTGCGCCGCGAGGAAGCGGAAAGGACGCTCAAGGTCTTTCATAACAATCTGGGGATGAATATCATTTACATCGACGCCACCTTCCGGTTCCTCGAAAGGCTCAAGGGCGTTATCGACCCCGAGGAAAAACGCAAAATCATCGGCGAGGAGTTTATCCGGGTGTTCGAGGAGGAAGCCAGCCGAATCGGGAAGGTGGACTTCCTGGCGCAGGGGACGCTCTACCCGGACGTTATCGAGAGCGTGTCGTCGGTGAGTAACGTCTCCGCCAAGATTAAGTCGCACCACAACGTCGGCGGGCTACCGGCGAAAATGACGCTGAAGCTGCTCGAACCTTTACGTTTTCTCTTCAAAGACGAGGTGCGGCAGGTGGGCGCGGAGCTGGGGCTGCCGGAGGAGATG
>CAYXOZ010000115.1:0-5309 GCA_964467135.1 uncultured Dehalococcoidaceae bacterium | reverse complement strand
GCCAGCTTGCCATAACTCGAAAAACGAATACCTGAAAATCGAAGCTAACTTAACATATAACGAAAAACGAATACTAGCTTCACCCGAAGCTAAAAAATAGAAAAAAATTTAAAAAAACGAATAACGAATCCAGACCGTAATTCTTCCAGTACGAGGTAAATATGGATTTCGACCTTTCTGAAGAACAGAAAATGCTCCAGACCACCCTCCGCGACTTCGCTGCATCGGAAATAGAACCGATAGCCTCGCAAATAGACAAATCCGGCGAGTATCCCGAAGCCGCGGTAAAGAAAATGGCCGGACTCGGGCTCTTCGGCCTGACTATCCCCGAGAAGTACGGCGGCAGCGGCCGTGGCAAGCTTGACCTCTGTCTCGCCATCGAGGAGCTCGCCCGGGCTTCCGCCGCTATCGATAACTACCTGCGCGTCAGCCTGTCGCTGGCCATCGTCCCTATCATCGAGTACGGCACGGAAGCCCAGAAAGAAAAATACCTGCCGCCCCATGCCCGCGGCGAGAAGATGGCCTGTTTCGCCCTGACGGAGGCCGGTGCCGGCAGCGACCCTTCCGGCATACAGACCACCGCCGCGCGTCGTAAGGACGGCTATGTTATCAACGGCAATAAGCTCTTCATCAGCCTCGGCGATAAAGCGGAGATCGTCGTCGTCTTCGCCACCGTGGATAAATCGCTTTCACAGCGCGGGATTACCGCCTTCGTTGTGGACAAAGACACCCCCGGTCTTTCCGTCGGTAAACATGAAGACAAGATGGGACTTCACGGCCTGGTCTCCTGCGAGCTCATTTTCCAGGACTGCTTCGTCCCTGCGGAAAACAGGCTCGGCGAGGAAGGCCAGGGACTCAAAATCGCCCTCGACGCGCTGGATGTCTCCCGCGTTACCGTCGGCGCCGAGGCTGTGGGCATATCCCGGGCGGCTTTTGAAGCGGCGCTGCAATACGCTAAAGAGCGCCGGCAGTTCGGACAGCCCATCGCTGATTTCCAGGCTATTCAATGGATGCTGGCCGATATGGCGACCCGGATTGACGCCGCCCGCCTCCTGACCTACCGCGCTGCACGACTCTGCGACCGGGGACTCCCCTTCGTTAAAGAAGCCGCCATGGCCAAGTTGTTCGCTTCGGAGATGGCGGGGTTCGTCACCAATAAAGCCCTTCAGATTCACGGCGGCTACGGCTATAGCCGCGATTACCCTTTGGAGCGTTATTTCCGCGACGCCAGGATTACCGAGATTTACGAAGGCACCTCCGAAATCATGCGCCTGACCATCGCCCGCAGCCTTTTACGTGAAAGCTGAACCGAAAGTACTACAACAAGAGATGGGTTTTATATCTGGGATTGTATTGACAAAATTTCCTGTTTGAGATAAAATACTATTGACCATCGACCCTTAATGGCGGTGAGTCCGGTTTAAGAACCTTAATAACATGAGTCGCTTGGATCGGAAACGACCGAGACGGCAAACAGGAATCGTGATATTTTGCCCTCTCGGACATCCGAGAGGGTTTTTTATTTAAGAGGCATCATGATTAAGATAGGTTTTATCGGGGCGGGGACAGTAGGCACCGCTCTGGCGGTTCTCCTGAACCGGCAGGGTTATCACATCGTGGCGGTCGCCAGCCGGAGCCGTCTCTCGGCGGAGAAACTGGCCAGGACCGTTCACGGCTGCCACGCGTTGACTGCCCAGGAAGTCGCTGACGCCGCCGACCTCGTTTTTATCACTACCCCCGACGATATCATCCCCTCCGTCGTTTCGCAGGTTAAATGGCAAGCCAGCCGTAGCGTCGTTCATTGCTCCGGTGCCGACTCCATCGATATCCTGGAACCTGCCCGCAATTCCGGCGCTATCGTCGGCGGCTTCCATCCGCTCCAGACTTTTGCCGGGGTAAAACAGGCTATCGAAAATCTGCCCGGCTCGACCTTCGCTCTGGAAGCTGAGGAGCCTTTGCTGGCTGTCCTTAAAGACATGGCGGTGGCTCTGAAGGGTCGCTGGATAAGGTTGCAAGCCACTGATAAGGTGGCTTACCACGCCGCCGCGGTTTTCGCCAGCAACTATCTGATAACGCTGGTGAAAATGTCCACCGACCTCTGGAAAACGTTCGCCGTCCCCGCTGACCAGGCTACCCAGGCGCTGCTCCCCTTGATTCGCGGCACCCTCAATAACATCGAGAAAATCGGTATCCCGCAATGTCTTACCGGGCCCATCGCCCGCGGGGATACCGGTACCGTTAAAAAACATCTTAAGGCCCTACGCGAAAAAGCACCCGCTCTACTCTTCCCGTACAAAGAGCTCGGGCTGCAGACTATTCCTATCGCCCTGTCCAAAGGGAGAATTGACGATAAACAGGCCATGGAAATGGAAGCGACCCTAAAGACGAATTGAGGAAAAATATTCGGGGAGAACGACCATGAGAACAATGTTAAAAAGTAAAATCCACCGGGCAACGGTGACCGACGCCAACATCAACTATGAAGGCAGCATCACCATCGATAAAACCCTGATGGCAGCCGCCGATATCCTGCCCTACGAGCAGGTGCACGTGCTTAATATCAATAACGGCGCCCGTTTCACCACCTACGCTATCGAAGGGGAAGCCGGTGGCGGTTGTATTTGCTTGAACGGTGCCGCCGCGCGTCTAGCTCTCAGGGGCGATGTTGTCATCATCTTGACCTATACTCAGGTACCTGAAGATGCCACTAAAGGTTACCGGCCTAAGGTCGTCTATGTCAACGAGAAAAACGCTATTATCACCAAGCTCGACGAAAAAATATTCGCCTGAGGAGTGCCATGCGCGTCACGATAAATCAAATTAAAGAAATGAAACAAAAAGGTGAGAAGATAGCCATGCTCACCTCTTACGATTACGCTACCGCTAAACTGGTCGAGAACGTGGGCGTACCGATGATACTGGTCGGGGACAGCCTTGGCATGGTGGTGCTCGGCTACGAGACGCCGATTCCAGTGACCATGGATGTCATGATTCATCATACTAAAGCCGTGGTGCGCGGCACCAGCAAAGCCATGATTATCGGCGATATGCCTTTCATGACCTACCATGTAAGCATCGAGGAGGCCATGCGCAACGCTGCCCGTTTCATCCAGGAAGCGGGCGCCCAGGCGGTCAAGCTCGAGGGCGGTATCACAGTGGCGGAAAAGGTTAAAAGACTCGTCGATTGTGGCATCCCGGTCATGGGACACCTGGGACTTACACCGCAGTCGGTCTACCAGCTCGGGGGCCTTAAAGTCCAAGCCAAATCACTAGAAGCCGCGCGGCGGCTTATCGAGGACGCGCTGGTCCTGGAGCAGGCCGGGGCTTTCTCTATCGTCCTCGAAGCCATCCCCTTCAAGCTGGCTGCTTTGATTTCTCAGAGGTTGAGTATTCCGACCATAGGCATCGGCGCAGGCCCCTACTGTGACGGCCAGGTGCAGATTATCAACGATATCCTTGGCCTGTTTACCGAGTTCGTGCCCAAGCATGCTAAGCAATACGTCAAGCTCGCCGATATCATGTCGAACGCTGTCACCGAATACTACAATGACGTCGGGTCGGGGAAGTTCCCCACAGAGAAGCACAGCTTTATCATCGATGAGGCGGTATTAAAGGAACTGGAAAAGTAAGCTGGCGCAGCGAGGAAATTTTTTAAGAGTCCCGGGCAATCGGGGCTCTTTTAATGTGTTCCGGATTTTTGACACGGCATAAGGATATATGGATAATATGTGGGTAATGGGTGTGAGGAAAAATGAAGGTCATTGAAAAAATCGCCGATATCAGGAAATGGCGGCGGCAGCTTAAGGGGTCGGTCGGGTTTGTGCCGACCATGGGCTACCTGCACGAAGGCCACCTTTCGCTGGTAAAACAAGCCCAAGAAAAAAACAATTCGGTCATCGTCAGTATATTCGTCAATCCTACCCAGTTCGGGCCCAAGGAGGATTTTAAAAACTATCCCCGCGATACCAAACGCGACCTCGCCATGTTAAAGCCTTTGACCGATGTCGTCTTTATGCCTTCGGAAGCGGAGATGTACCCGGAGGGTTACGATACCTGGGTGGTTCCCGGCGATGTCACCGAGAGGCTGGAGGGAGCCGCCCGGCCTGGGCATTTCCGCGGCGTGGCTACCGTGGTCGCCAAGCTTTTTAATATCGTCCAGCCCGACCGCGCTTACTTCGGGCAGAAGGACGCTCAACAAGTGGCCGTCATCAAGAAGATGGCCGCCGACCTCAACATGGACCTGGAAATCATCGCCTGCCCCACGGTACGCGAGCCGGACGGCCTGGCGATGAGCAGTCGCAATATTTTTCTTAATTCACAGCAACGGCGTTCGGCGGCTACACTTTATCGGGCGTTGACCCTGTCTCAAGAGCTATGGGCACAGGGCGAGAGAGAAGCTGGCACGATACGCCATGAAATTTACGAGCTTATCGAGAAGGAACCGCAAGTAGACATCAGCTACGTCAGCATCGCCGACCCGGAGACGTTGAAGGAGATGCTGCATCGTGTCAGACCGCCGGCGCTGGTATCTCTGGCGGTGAAGTTCGGCAAGATAAGACTGATTGATAACATAGTGCTGGAATAGCCGGCGCAGACCTGTGTTTTCCTTGACGGCCATCCCCATCTAAAGTAAAATATAGCTATCGCCGAGGTAGCTCAGATGGTAGAGCACTTGACTGAAAATCAAGGTGTCCCCAGTTCGATTCTGGGCCTCGGCACCAGGGAAACGGCGGGCGGAAGTAGTTCAGTGGTAGAATGCCTCCTTGCCAAGGAGGAGGTCGCGGGTTCGAATCCCGTCTTCCGCTCCATTCTTTTTATCCTCGAGTTTTCCTACATAAGGAGGATTCGTTTATTCGTTTTTAAAATATTTTTTTATTTTTTCGTAGCTAATTAGCTACGGCATTCGTTTTTAACTTTATGTAAAAATCAGCTACGATTTCCGGGCATTCGTTTTTAGAGTTATGTAATCCCTGCCAGATTTGCGGTTCTTTTTCTTTGTTGCTTTATCATACGCCGAAAAGGATTAAGAAGCAATGTGGTTTTGTCATGGTTTTGTTTTTTACGGCTGAGCTTAATACTCACCCCCTTTATCCCCCTCTCAAACAGGTCTATCAAAGACGCCGTTTTTGTTTATCTGTTTGAGAGGGGGAAGAGGAAAAGAGGGGCTGCGCCCCTCTTAGACGCCCTGTGTTCTGAAAATGCTTAAGAAGCAATGTGGTTTTGTCATGGTTTTGTTCTTTACGGCTGAGCTTGGATACTCACCCCCTTTATCCCCCTCTCAAACAGGTCTATCAAAGACGCCGTTTTTG
>CAYXOZ010000114.1:0-5336 GCA_964467135.1 uncultured Dehalococcoidaceae bacterium | reverse complement strand
CCGGCGGCGGCATCGCCCTGGCGGAGCATATGGCCAAGCAGATAATCTGCGGGGCCGACCTGGTTACGGTCGACCTGCCCCTGCTGATTGCGCTCGAGTGCCGGTTGTGCCAGAACTGCCGGGATGGTTTTACCTGCCCGGCTAAAATCGAGGAAATAGATGCCGCCTACGCTGCCGGCCGGATGACCAATCTTATCGCTGCCTGGCATGACCAGCTTGTCGAGGTGATGGGGGCGATGGGTATGCGCGAAGTCCGCCGTCTCCGCGGTGAGACCGGGCGCGCCCTGTTTTTTGAAGACCTCGAGGAGGATACCTTTGGCCGACTCTTTGGTGCAAGAAAAACGAGCTGAACAAATTTTGCCTGACAATACCATAAAAACGCTGGTGCCGCAGGTGGAGATACCGCGCGTCGTCAAAACGGCCTCGCCGCGCTATCGCAATGAAATTGCGAAGTACATCATCCGGCGCAGCAGCGCCTGTAACCTGTGCGGCAATTGCGTTAAAGTATGTCCTTACGGCGTGCACGTGCTCAAACCGGGTTACAAATATTTCATGGCGCCGCACCAGCATGTCTGTATCGGCCCGTCCTGCCAGCAGACCTCACACTACTGTATCGACCAGTGTCCGCAGAAAGCCCTGAAAATGGTAGAAAACCCGATGCTGAAGTGCCTGGGTGACTACCGCTGGACATCAGACATGATTCTGGCCACCTGGAAAATGGCTGAGACCGGGGCGCCTCCCCCGCCCGAATACGGCTTTGAATATCATGTCGGGGCTTCCGGCGGTGGTTTTGATCGTTTGCGCTTCAAGTTCCCGGATAAACCACCGGAAGAATTGCATGAAGAAGAGATAGACACCAGCATCGAGCTCAATCACCGTCATGACGGCCGGCCGCAGGTGAAAATCGACGTCCCGTGGTACGGCGGCGGCATGTCTTTCGGCTCGGTGAGCAATATAACCCAGCTGTCCAAAGCGCGCGCCGCCGTAGCCTTCAATACCTTTACCTGTACCGGCGAAGGCGGTTACATGGAGCGCATGAGACCGTACGACGACCATACGATTACCCAGGTCGCTACCGGGCTTTTCGGCGTGCGCGAGGAGACCATCCAGCGGGTGCGCATCGTGGAATTCAAATACGCCCAGGGCGCTAAGCCGGGTCTGGGTGGTCATCTATTGGCAGATAAAGTAACGCCGGCGGTGGCCAAAATGCGCGAGACGGTCACGGGAATCTCCCTTTTCTCGCCTTTCCCTTTCCACAGCGTCTATTCCATCGAAGACCACAAGAAACACATGGACTGGATAAAGCACGTCAACCGGCGGGCTCTAATATCGACCAAAGTTTCCACGCCGGCGGATGTGGATATGGTGGCCGTGGGCAGCTATTCTGCCGGCACCCATATCGTGCACCTGGACGGCGGTTACGGCGGCACCGGGGCGGCCCCGGACATCGCCAAGAAGAACATCGCCATGCCCATCGAGTACGCCATCGTTAAAGTGCACCGTTTCCTAGAACAAGAAGGCATCCGCGATAAGGTTACTTTAATCGTCAGCGGTGGTCTGCGGACCAGCCATGACATCGCCAAGGCTATCGCCCTCGGCGCTGACGGTGTGGTCATCGGTACCGCGGAACTGGTAGCGCTGGGCTGTGTGCGCTGCGGTCGCTGCGAAAGCGGGCGCGGCTGCCCCCGTGGCATCGCCACCACCGACCCGGAGCTCAGCGAGACGGTGGACCTTGAGTGGGGAACACAGCGCATTATCAATCTTTACAACGCGTGGCGCATGGAGCTGGTGGACATCCTGAGAAGGTTCGGCATGCGCAGCGTGCGTGAACTCAGGGGACGCACCGACCTCCTGATGCACCTCGATTATACCAACGATGTGGAGCCGCGCAAATGAACAACCAGAGGATCGAGAGACTGCTGCTCTCCCGGCAAAAGCTGAACGAATCGCTCAGCTTGCCCTTCCCCACTCGATATAAGGGCGAGGAAGAAGGCGGCTGCGGGGTAGTGGGCTTTTGCTGCACCGAGCCCGTGGCCGCGCGGCACATCCACGAGCCGTCGAAACAGATGCATAACCGCGGTAACGGCAAGGGCGGCGGCGTGGCCGCGCTGGGCTTTGTCCCCGAGCAGCTCGGCGTTACGCGAGACGTGCTGGATAATTATTACATGGTCCACATCGCCTTTCTGGATGACAGCGTGCGACCTGACCTTGAAAGAAAATACATGACGCCCTATTTTGATATCGCCGCCTCCCGGCGACTGGAAACACTCACTGACTGGCAATCGATACCGACCCTGGAAGCCAGGCCGCCGGACGTATGGAGCTATTTCGTGCGCGTTAAGTCCGGCGTTCTCGACTCGTTTATTTCTAAAAACAGCCTGGCTCTCCTCAGCCGTAATGAGGCTGAAGACGAATTCTTGAGCCAGCAGAGCGTCAAGCTGAACCAGGAGTTCTATGCCTCCCTCGGCGAGAAGAAGGCGTTCGTGATGTCGTACGGGAAGGACATCATGATTCTGAAGGTGGTCGGCTATGCCGAGGCCATCACGGAATATTATAAAATCGACGACCTGCGCGCGCACGTGTGGATTGCCCACCAGCGGTTCCCCACCAAAGGGCGGGTCTGGCATCCAGGGGGCGCGCATCCCTTCGGCGCGATGAACACCGCGCTGGTGCACAACGGGGACTTCGCCAACTATCATTCGGTCTGCGAATACCTGGCGCAGCGCCATATCTATCCGCAGTTCCTTACCGATACCGAGGTCTCGGTCCAGCTTTTCGATTTGCTCGACCGGACCTACCACTATCCCCTGGAATATATCATCGAATCGCTGGCGCCGACCTCGGAGCTGGACTTCGACCGCCTTCCGGAGGAAAAACAGCGCGTCTACCGGGCTATTCAGGCGACGCAGATTCACTCCTCGCCGGACGGCCCCTGGTTCTTCATCATTGCCCGGAATATTCCTGAAGCTAAGAAATTCCAGTTGATGGGTATTACCGATACGGCCATGTTACGCCCCCAGGTATTTGCTTTCGCCGATGGCGAGGTACAGGTAGGCCTGATTTGCTCTGAAAAACAGGCGATTGACGCCACGCTGCTGAGTTTGTCCCGGGAGGACAGCCGGATATGTCCCATCGCCGACCGTTACTGGAACGCCAGGGGCGGCAGCCATACAGACGGCGGCTCATTTATCTTCAGCCTGGAGAGGGACAAGGCCGGAAAAATGCGGATGACCTGTACCGATAAATTCGGCGTCCCGGTGCCATTACCGGCCGGCACCGAGGCGAAGAATCTGTATGAAGAGATTAAACTTTCATCTTCAGACACAGGTGATATTGAAAACAGCATCCAGCAGCTCTTTGATGCCGGCGGCCAGATCGTATTTGAGTATTTAGTCAACAAAATGCCCGCCTGGTCGTTTGCCGAAATATATGCGGTCTGCGAAACAGTAAAGTCGCTGGCTAAAGACCCGGACAGGACAGCTACCGCGATTGAGGTGCTGACCCTGCTCAACGACCGCAAATACGCCACCGGGACCAAAAAACGTAAACAGGTGCTACAGATAGTGCGGGATGCGCTGCACCAGTTGTTCGGCAGCCTTCGCGGGCTTTCCGAACCGACCGCAGGCGCTTACCGGCTTATCGATTACGCATCAAGGGGACTTTTAAGAGAACCGCTTAACGGAGAAACAACCCTGGTCATTGATACCAGAGGATTTCCCCCGGAAGGCAGTGATAGCGATGCCTCTCTTATTATGGACGGCTATTTCCAGGGATGGCGGCACTTTGTCAGCTTCAATTGCGCCGGCCAGCGCTTTACCGGCTGCGGCCTGGGACCGCAGACCGAAGGGGTGACCATCGACGTCTACGATAGCTCCGGCGATTACCTGGCTTCCGGCATCGACGGGCTGACGATTACCGTGCACGGCAATGCCCAGGACCAGCTCGGACAGATTATCAAGTCCGGTAAATTAGTGATACACGGGGACACCGGCCAGACATTCCTGTACGGGGCGAAGGGCGGCTCTATCTACGTGATGGGCAATGCCGCTGGTCGGCCGCTCATCAATTCGGTGGGCAAACCCAGGGTCGTCATTAACGGCACCTGCCTCGACTTCCTGGCGGAGTCGTTCATGGCCGGCGATGTCTTTAACGGCGGCGGTTTCGTCATCCTGAACGGCGTAACCTTTGACGATGAGGGGCGGTTAATACCCCTGCGGGAACCGTATCCCGGCAGCAACCTGTTCTCTCTTGCTTCGGGTGGCGCGCTTTATATCCGCGACCCTGAAAAACAGGTTGTCAAAGAACAATTGAACGGCGGACAATTACTCCCCCTGACCGACGCAGATTGGGATATTATCCTGCCCTATCTACAAGAAAATGAGCGCTTGTTTGGTATCAGGGTCGACGACCTGTTGACCGTCGACGGGACAAAACGTGCCCCGACTGAGGTCTACCGCAAGGTAGCACCCGTTCAACTCGCGGCGCTATCATCGAAAAAGGTCGAACTCGTAGAAGAGGCAGCTGAAGATTAAGAGAATAACTTTATGACAATTAGAATAAAGAAGCAGTTGGCCGCTGATAACCTCATCAGTATTGTAGAGAAGAAGGCGGATGTCAGTCTGGATAAATGTTACCAGTGTAAAAAGTGCTCGGTTGGTTGCCCGGTAGCCGGCCAGACCCAATCCCCGCCTTCGGAAATCATCCGGCGTCTGCAATTGGGTGCCGGCAAGGAGCTCTTGCAGACCGACCTTATCTGGACGTGCCTGTCCTGTGAGACCTGCTACGCGCGGTGTCCGAATGAAATCAACTTCGCCGCCGTAATCGATGCCTTACGTTCCATAGCATTAGAAAGTGGCGTGGCTAAACCGGAAGGCAACCCGCCTTTATTCAATCGTCTATTTTTGAACACGGTTAAAACCTTCGGGCGGGCTTATGACCTCCAGATGATAGCCTTATATAAAATCAGGACCGGCAAAATACTGCCGGACACAGAAAAATTTCCCGCGATGTTAAAGAAGGGGAAAATGGCGCTCCTGCCGCCTTCGGGGGCGGACAAGACTCAGGTTAAAAGAATTTTTAAAGGCATAGCTAAGAACAAAGGAACCGAGAAATGAAATACGCGTATTATCCCGGATGCTCCGCCCATTCGACCTCCCGCGACATGCACGAGTCGTGTATCGCCGTGGCTAAGGCGCTCGGCATTGAGCTGGCGGAAATAAAGGGCTGGACCTGCTGCGGCGCCAGCGCCGCCCACCAGACCGACCGCGCCCTGGCGGCTTCCCTGGCGGCGGCTAACCTTGTCCTGGCCAAGGAAATGGGGCTGGATATGGTGGTCA
>CAYXOZ010000113.1:4150-5360 GCA_964467135.1 uncultured Dehalococcoidaceae bacterium | reverse complement strand
CTTCGGAACCGGGGGTCGTGGGTTCGAATCCCTCCAGGCGCGCCAGAACCTCAAAAGACAGCTAGCTATCGCGGGGAGACAAAGGCAGCCCCCCGCCGCAATTAATAGCATCGCCGGTAACGTAAGAAGAAAGCTCCGAAGCCAGGAATAAAGCCACCCCGGCTACCTCTTCCGGCGTGCCCATCCGCCCCATCGGCACCCTGCCATCGAGCATCCGGAAAAACGCCTCCCCCTCTGCCTTCGACATCGCCTTCAGCATCTCGGTAAAAAATTCCGATTTGATGGGGCCGGGCAGGATAGAGTTGACCGTGATGCCGAAAGGCGCCAGTTCAAAAGCCAGGTTCTTCGTCAGCGAAAGCACCCCGCCCTTAGCCGCATGGTAATGAGCGATAGGCGCCGGAGGGTGGATGGCACCCATCGACGAGACATTTATGATTTTACCGTATTTCTGTTTTTTCATATAAGGCACGACCGCCCGGCAGCACAAAAACTGGCCCTTAAGGTTGGTATCCACAATCCGGTCCCAATCCTCTTCGGAGGTATCCTCGATGGCCGTGTCCTTCGCCAGTCTCGTACCGCCGGCGTTATTGACCAGGATATCGATTCTTCCGAACTCCTGGATCGTCCGCGCCACCATGGCGTCCACCTCGGAACTACGGGAGACATCGGCCTTAATAGCCAGGGAGCGGCGCCCCAGGGCTTTGACCTCGGCAGCCACTTTACGGGCGCCTTCGATATGCCGAGCGTTAACGACGACATCAGAACCTTCGGCGGCGAATTTAAGGGCAATGCCCCGCCCGATGCCCTTGGCGCCCCCGGTAACGATAGCGACCCTGTTTTCCAGTAACATGATTACCTCCCGGCGAAACGATACCCTATTCAAGTCAAATATAACCGATTACAGCGTCAGAAGACAATATTATCTAAAACACGGCAATAATGTATAATACGGGATAGCGGTCCTTTTCATCACGGGCCAATCTCAACTTGCGGAGGCAGGCATGGCCAGAGGCTACATGGGGAAAGTCCTCGACGTAAATCTATCCAGGAACGAGCTTAAAGACGAGGCGCTTGACGAAAAACTGTGCCGCGAGTTCATCGGGGGGTACGGCATCGGGGCGCGGCTACTGTTCAGTCGGATGAAGGCGGGCGCCGACCCCCTCGGTCCGGACAGCATCCTGGGATTTATGACGGGGCCCCTCACCGGCAC
>CAYXOZ010000113.1:0-4050 GCA_964467135.1 uncultured Dehalococcoidaceae bacterium | reverse complement strand
GCCTGCATCGGCCCGGCGGGGGAAAAACAGGCGCGGCTCGCCTGCGTCATGCACGCCAAAGGCAGCGCCGCCGCCCGCTCGGGGCTGGGGGCAATAATGGGGTCGAAAAACCTTAAAGCGGTCGCCGTCAAAGGCAAAATGAAAGTGCCCGTCGCCGATGAAAAGGGGCTCAAAGAACTCAGAGCCAAATACCTGAAACAGCTCGGCGGGCCCGACTGGCTCAAGATATACGGCACGTCCCACGTCACCCAGGAATCTGTAGAAAGCGGCGATTCGCCGGTCAAGAACTGGGGCGGGGTGGCGGTTAAAGATTTCCCCGACGCCAAACCCATCGGCTGGGAGGCAGTCGATGAACGCCGACTCAAAAAGATAGCCTGCTACCGCTGCCCGGTCGGCTGCGAAGCCATCATGAAAGGCGGCACGGGCGAATATAAATATAAGGACGGCACCTACCGGCCGGAATACGAGACTATCGCCATGCTCGGCTCAAACTGCCTCAACGACAACATCGACTCGATATTCATGGCCAACGATATCTGTAATCGATACGGCTTCGACACCATCTCCGCCGGCGCCGTTATCGCTTTCGCCATGGAGTGTTACGAAAAAGGGATAATCAATAAAAAGGACACGGACGGCATCGAAATGACCTGGGGCAACCATCGGGCGATGGTGGCGATGCTCGAAAAGATTGGGAAGCGAGAGGGTTTCGGGGACATACTGGCGGACGGCGTCAAAGCGGCGGCGGAGAAAATCGGGAAAGGCGCCGAGAAATCGGCCATCCATATCCAGGGGCAGGAAGTCCCCGGGCACAGTCCCATCGCCAACTATCACTTTCCGGCCACCTATATCGCCAACGCCACCCCGGCGCGGCACACCCAGGGGTCGGAAGGTTTCAGCCAGGAGCTGATGCCCAAATTCGACAAAGGCTCTTTTCGCGGACGGGGCCCGGCGCATAAAATCGGGGTATCAAGCCAGCACGCCCTCATGTGCTCCGGCATGTGCCTCTTCGTGGAGGGCGCGCTTCCCAGCAAACATGTCATGACGGAGTTCTTAAGGGCCGTCACCGGCTGGGACCTGACCACCGACGAACTCCTTAAAGCCGGGGAAAGAATCGAAAACGTGCGGCAAGCGTTCAACGTCCGCGAAGGCCTCAACCTGCTAAAGTTCGAAGTCCCGAACCGGATACTCGGGCGGCCGCCGCATAAGGTCGGCCCGCTGGCCGGGGTCAATATAGACGCCGAGACGCTCGTCAAGGAATACCTTAAAGAGATGGACTGGGACCTAAACACAGCCAAGCCAAGCCAGAAGAAACTCAGAGAGCTCGGCCTGGACGACATTGCCAGGTCGCTAAAATAAACCAAGGAGAAAGGACACATGAGTAACCTGAAAGGAAAAGTCGCCCTGGTCACCGGGGCCGCCAGCAAAAGGGGCATGGGCCACGCGGTCGCTTTAAGGCTCGCCAGAGAAGGCGCGGACGTGGTCGTCGCGGATAAGTTCGCCGCGCCTAAAAGCATGTTCCCCGGCGATGAAGGCTGGGGCGGGCTGGACGAAATCGTTAAAGAAATCGGGGCGACTGGCCGACAGGGACTGGCAGTTACTCTCGATATAAACGTCAGCAAAGAAATCGACGCGACGATAGAGAAAATCGTAAAAAAATTCGGGCGGATAGACATCCTCGTGCACGCCGCCGCTATACGGGGCCCGGTCGGCGTGAACGTGGTCGACCTTTCCGAGAAGGATATACGGGCAATCATCGACATCGACCTTGTGGGGGCATTCCTCATTTGTAAAGCCGCCGCGAAGCAAATGATAGCGGGGGGAAAAGGGGGGAAGATAGTTATTTTCTGCTCGCTGGCGGGGACGCACGGCGTGGCGGGCAGCGCAGCTTACGCCGCGGCCAAGTGGGGGACGATAGGACTGACAAAAAGCCTGGCGCTGGAACTGGCGAAATATAAAATCAATGTTAACGGTATCAACCCGGGCATGATCGTGACTAACCTCCGGGACGACACATTCCAGAAGATGGCCGAAGCCCAGGGCATCACCTGGGAGGAAGCGCGCCAGAAAGACCAGGGGCCTTTAGCCAGCCACATACCGTGGGGCAGGCTCGGGACGCCGGAAGAAGCCGCCGATTTAACGTATTTTCTGTGCTCCAAAGAGTCGGATTACGTCACGGGAGAGGTGATAGCGCTGGGAGGGGGAGTGACATAGGATAAAAACATGTCAGCCATCAAGCAATTTATAAAACATTTTACTTCTCTAAGATACGAAGACCTGCCTGCCGCCGCTGTAGAGTCGGCGAAGAGAGAGGTATTGGACAGCCTCGCTACCGCCCTGGGAGGCTCGGGAAAGGCGGGGGTCAAAGAGCTGGTGGAGATGGTAAAAGAGTGGGGAGGCAAAAAACAGAGCACCATTATAGCTTACGGGACAAGGTGCCCCGCGCCCAATGCAGCGCAGGTCAACGCCACCATGATACACGCCCTGGACTACGACGACGGGCACCAGACAGCGCTCGTCCACGTGGGGTGCGTGGCGGTATCAACGGCTTTCGCGGCGGCCGAGAGGATGGGCGGGGTCAGCGGTAAAGATTTTATTACGGCTATCGCGCTGGGCGGCGACTTCATGGCGAGACTGGGACTGGCGGGTCGACCCGGCAAAACAGCGCTGAGCTCCGGCTGGCACCCGACCACGCTGCTCGGTCACCTCGCCGCCGCCGCCATCGCCGGAAAGATAATGCAACTTGATGAAGAAAAAATGACCAACGCCCTGGGGCTTGCCTACCACCAGGCCGGTGGCGCTGGCTCCGGTGTGGCCGATGGAGCCCTCGCCAAAAGAATGGGGCCGGGGTTTGCGGCTAAAGCCGGCATCACGGCGGCGCTGATGGCGGAGCGGGGCATAACCGGGGAGAGAGACCCCCTCGAGGGAAAGACCGGCCTGTTCAACGCTTACATGGGCGGGGACTACGACCCTAAAATACTCACCAGTGACCTGGGGAAAAGGTTCGAGGGTATTAATATCACGAACAAGCCGTACCCCTGCTGCGGTCTCACCCACGCCTGCATCGATGCGGTCCTGGCTTTAAAGTCCAGATATGCCATTGAAATCGAAAATATCAAAGAAATAGTCGCCTACGGGGGTCATTCGGTATACGACTTATCGCAGCCGCCGGAGGTCAAACGCCGGCCGCGGACAATAATCGACGCGCAGTTCAGCGTCCCCTGGGTCGTGGCGACCGCCCTCGTCAATGGTCAGGTAACGCTCGACGACTTCACCGATGCAGCTATTAAAAGGCCGGAAATACTTAAAGTGGCGGGGAAAGTGAGCGGCAAGCTCGTATCGGAGATGGACCGGCACGGCGTGGGGCCGGGCGGGGTAATCATTAAAATGAAAGACGGGGCGGAATACCGGGAGGAGGTCGAACACTGTCTGGGCAGTACTGAGAGACCGATGACTTTTAAAGACGTCACCAGGAAATTCCGGGAATGCGCCGGGGGGTCGGTAAAGCCGCTGGCTAAAGAGACCATCGAAAAAGTCATCAAGATGGTGGGGAGGCTGGAAAACCTGGACGACGCCACGCAAATCATTAAACTGCTCTGAAAACATGGGAAAAATTAAGCTCACCATCGACGGACGGGAAATAGAGGCGGAGGCGGGTCAAAACATCCTCGAAGCATCTCTCGGCGCCGGGATTTACATCCCCTTTTTGTGCTATCACCCAGACCTCTCCACCACCGGCGACTGCAAGCTGTGCTTGGTGGAAGTGGAAGGCAGCGATGATTTAGTCATCTCCTGCACCACACCGGTCGCCGGGGGCATGGTCGTCAGGACGAAAACGGACAGGCTAAAGGCAGCGCGGCGGCAGGCCATGGAAAAGATACTCGAAGGCCACCCTGCCGACTGCGGCACCTGTGTCAAATATCTCAACTGCGAGCTACAGTCGCTCAAGCAGTACATCAGCGAAGAAGAACACAAGCCCAAAGGCCCGGCCAGACTTTTCGCGGTGGATAACAGCAACCCGCTTTTTACCATCGACCCCAACAAATGCGT
>CAYXOZ010000112.1:2302-5390 GCA_964467135.1 uncultured Dehalococcoidaceae bacterium | reverse complement strand
TGCGTTCAGGATGACAATAAACAATGAAATGCGTTCAGGATGACAAGAGAAAAGGAGACAAAATGCTAAAGAAACTCGACCACATAGCTGTCGTCGTTAAAGACATAGATAAAGCTACCAGGGCTTATGCCGACATGTTCGGCTTCAAGGCGGGGAAAAAGAGGGAGGGGCCGGGGTTCATATCCCTGTTTGCGACGCTGGGCGAGATAAAAATGGAGTTTTTCCAGCCCTTAAACACGGACAATACTTTCGGCAAGTTCCTGGAAAAAACGGGCGGGGGCCTGCACCACATCTCCTTTGTCACCGACGATATCGCCAAAGAAATGAAGAATCTGAAAGCTCAGGGCAGAAAGCTACAGAACGAGGAACCGATACAGATGCCCGACGCTAAAATAGCGTTTATCCACCCCTCCGCCGCCGAGAACGTCCTGATAGAGCTGGTGGAGAGAGGTAAATAAGCCCGGCTGTCATGGCGAGGGCGAAGCCCGTGGCAATCTATGATTGACTTTATCAAATGATGGAGATTGCCACGCCTTCCCGACTGCGGTCGGGAATGGCTCGCAATGACAATTTGGTACGTTACACCATCAGTGGTATCAGCCTCCGGACATTGTCCAGTTTTTCCAGGTTGAGAAGTCTATCTAAGAGTTCTTCGGCTTTTTTACGGCTTATTTTCTGCGTAAAATCTACATTCAACCAGAACTTGGCGATAATATCGTCGGGGGACATGGGGTTGGCCAGGGGGTCGCCTTTAACGTTGAGCACAGTCCCGGACAGCTTCCGCCCGTCCTTAAGGGCTACCGTCACCCTGGCTTTTTCAAACGGAATGTCCTCGACCGCCGTCAGCTTTATTTTGCGGATAAAATCCATTATTTGCGGATTTCTTATCGCTTTTTCCGTAAAGTGCTCCGGCCGGACACTCCCGAACAGGAAAGCGGTCGCGGTGACATACTCATAAGAGAAAGCCGCGTTGCCATGCGGGAAAGCCCCGATTTTAAACGGGTGCCCGCAGACATGGTCGATGCCGCCCTGCGCGAGGTCGAGGTCCACCGACACAATATCGTCAGCTTTGATTTCATATTTATTAACGAGCTCCAGGGCGCCCTGGATGGCGGCGTGCGGGATGCGACAGCACGGGTAGGGCTTGATCGTGCCGTCGGAATAATACGCCCTGCCGAGGTTATCCGTCAGCGCCTGCGGTTTTTGCGCGCCCTCCGTAAACATTTTATAGTAGCCGAACCGGCTGAAAAGGGCGTCCTCCGGGCCAGTCCAGCCGGATTTGGCCAGTCGCGCCGCAAAGATGCCAGCCCTCGCCGCCAATCCCTGGGGCAGCTTGAAGGAGGTCGTGCCGTCCCAGAACGACTGAAAAGTCGTGCCGAGCAAGTTGAGGGCAATGCCGAAGGCATTTTGTAGCTGTGATTTATTCAAACCGAGAAACCGACCGGCGATAGCAGTAACGCCGAAGGTATTGACCGTCCCCACGCCATCCCAACCTAAAGTGAAACCGAAGCCGGAAGCCGCCAGTATCCGCGAGGCGATATCATCGCCGACAAGCAAGGCGGTTACCAGGTCGCGCCCGCTGGTGCCGGTAGCCTCGGCAAGGGAAAATGCCGTGGGAACCGTCGTCCCGCTGATATGGCCGGGACAACTGATGCCCTCCACCAGCGGGCTCACCGGCTCGAAATCAAAGCTGCGCGCCATGATGCAGTTGACTAAAGCCGCTTCACCCACCGGCGCTTTGCCGCCGTGTACGAGGATAGTGGCCTCCGCCTTACCGCCGTTGTCCTTAATGAGTCGTAAGAGTTCCGGGTTTCCGGCATCGGTAGCGCCGCCTATCAGACAGCCCAGAGTATCGATAATACGGTATCTG
Source organism: uncultured Dehalococcoidaceae bacterium (assembly GCA_964467135.1). GTDB lineage: Bacteria > Chloroflexota > Dehalococcoidia > Dehalococcoidales > RBG-16-60-22 > JBFYTX01. The sequence continues at coordinate 3,520 of CAYXOZ010000112.1, read as the reverse complement.
GCGTTCTCCAGCGTGGCTTTGTCAAAGCTTTCAAAGCGCGTCGCCAGGGCGTTTTCGACCAGTCTTTCCAGGGCGCTCTCACCCATCGAAACCCTCTCCTTATTTACCGATTACCACCGGGCTCTTGCCAGGGGTGGCGAACTTTTTCACCGTCGCCTCGTTGAGCTCCACCCCGAAGCCCGGCCCCTCCGGCGGATAAAGAAAACCGTTCTCATAGCGCGGGACCTTAACGGCGAGGTCGTTTTTCAGAGGCGTACTGACCGTGTCCGGGATGTTGTAAAGGTTCAGCGGCCCGATGGCTTCCTGCTCGATTTTTCCCATCCAGGCGGTGGCGGCGAGGAAATGCGCTTCCACCGCCGCGCCGAGCCCGGAGTTAATCATGCAGCCGCACATCACCGGGAGGTTGGCCGCCTGGGCGATGGCGACCCATTTCTGCGATTTCAGGATGCCCCCGGCCTTGGGCACCTTTAAAAACAGTCCGTCGGCGGCCTCTTTTTCGATTATCTGGAGGACGTGACCGAGCTCGGCGGCGGACTCGTCCGGGAAGACGGGCACGTCCACCTTCCGGCGCAAGCGCGCCAGGCCGTCGATGTCCCACCACGGCACCGGCTGCTCGGCGACGAAGATATCGTACTTCGCCACCCGCTGCAAAACGTAAAGCGCCTGGTGGTAAAGCCAGCCCCCGTTGGCGTCGATCATTATCTTTATTTTGTTCCCCACAGCTTCCCGCAGGGCACCGACCAACTCGATGTCCTCGTCGGGCGCGCGGGCGCCCACTTTAAGTTTAAGTCCTTTAAAGCCGGCTTTCACCAGGGCCTTGCCTTCCGCGCCCACCTCGGCCGCCGTCCCCGAGGACATCACGAAAGCCAGGGCGATTTTTTCGTTGGAGAGACCGCCCAGCAGCTTATAGACGGGCACCCCCAGCGCCTTCCCCATGAGGTCGTGGAGGGCGTAGTCGACTAAAGCTTTCGACTGGTTATTGGCGCGGGCGGCCCTGTCCATCCTCGCCACGATTTTCTCAAGATTGAAGGGGTCTTCCCCGAGCAGTATTTGCGGGCCGAAAATATTCACGATGTTTGACATAATCGAGTCCTGGCTCTCGCCCATGTACCATAAAGAGGTATCCCCGCTCTCCGAGACGCCTGTAATCCCCTCGTCGGTATGTATTTTAAGCACGACGGCATCGGCGCCCCGGGCGGGCCCGCCGGACATGACCAT
>CAYXOZ010000112.1:0-2202 GCA_964467135.1 uncultured Dehalococcoidaceae bacterium | reverse complement strand
CTGATATATTCTTGAGTAAAATTGTCAATGACGGAGGTAAATATATGTCGCAACAACAGCCTCAACAGCCCCCATCGCCCCCACCGACTCAACAACCCGAAAAACCGCAAACGACGGGACTGCAAGAAAATATCGCCGGGATGCTGTGCTATGCCGTGTGGTGGGTCACCGGAGTAATTTTCCTGGTGCTTGAGCCGAACAATAAAAACATCAGGTTCCATGCCTGGCAGTCGATACTTTCCTTTGGGGTATTTTTCATCGTCGCCCTGATATTCAGCTTGATTCCATTTATCTGGTTCATCGGGACGATAATCTGGATAGCGGGAGTCGTCCTCTGGATTTACCTGATGTATATGACGTACCAGGGAAAGAAAATCGTCCTGCCCGTGGTAGGCCCGCTGGCGCAGAAATGGGCGGAGAAGTCTCCGTTTCAAACTAAATAAACCGGTAATCCCATTGGTCTTTAATAAACGCGGCTTAAAGGAGGAACAGTCATGCCCCTCGTGACGATAAAAATAATCGAAGGCAGGAGCCTCGACCAGAAACGCGGGATGGCTAAAGACGTCACCGAGGCCATCGTAAAGAACATCGGGTGCCCTCCGGCGGCGGTGCAGATAGACATCGTCGAAATGAAGCAGGAAAACCTGAGCCAGGGCGGCAAGCTGTTCTGCGACGGTCGATAAAAGCAACGGAGGCTGATTTGAAAGTCCTGGGCATCATGGGCAGCCCGAGAATCAAAGGCAACACCGACCTTCTCCTCGACGAGGCGCTAAAAGGGGCGGCGAGCAAGGGGGCGGAGGTGGAAAAGATTACCGTGAGCAATCTCAAGATAGCACCCTGCCGGGAAATCTACCACTGTCTTGAGGACGGTACTTGCCCGATTAAAGACGACATGACCGCCCTCTACGATAAGCTGGTCAACGCGCAAGCAATCATCGTGGCGACGCCCATATTTTTCTATACGGTCAGCGCGCAGATAATGAACCTGATCAGTCGCTGCCAGGCGCTGTGGTCGCGCCGTTACGTTTTAAACATGGAAATGCCGTTAAAAAAGGGGGCGTTCATCGCGGTGGGGGCGACCAAAGGGGCGAAGCTTTTCGACGGGCCGAAGCTGACAATACGCTATTTCTTTAAAGCCATCAACGCCGAATATACGGACGAGCTATTAATCAGAGGCGTCGACAAGAAGGGCGAGATAAAAGAACATCCCGCCGCCCTGGCCGACGCCTATGAGCTCGGCAAAAGAATCGCCGGTTAACCGGCCATCCGCTCGCCGCGGACGCTTATCGTAATGTCTCTGAAGGGCACGACGTTGCCGCTGGCGAGAATCGCCTGCCTGGCCATGTGGACCAGGCCGGAACAGCAGGGGACCTCCATGTGCAGCACCGTCAGGCTCTTGATGCCCGACTGCTTTAAGATTTCCACGAGCTTTTGCTGGTGAGCCTGAAAATCATCGAGCTTGGGGCAGGCCACCAGCAAAGCGCTGTTGTCCCCGAGAAAGTCGCGGTGAAAGCCGGCGTAAGCGAAGGGGACGCAGTCCGCCGAAAGAACGAGGTCGGCCCCCTTTAAAAACGGCGCCGAAGGCGGCACCAGGGTAAGCTGCACCGGCCAGTGGGCGAGTCGCGATTTAGCAGGAGCTTCACTGACCGCTGGTGCGGGAGTGGCAGCTATTTTAGCCTCTCTCTCGAATAACTTGACGTTCGCGGAAGGGCAGGCGTGGGGCTTTTCCTCCGCTTCTTCCGCTTGCATGCGCGCCTCCACCGCCGCTTCGTCGAACTCCTCGGCTTCGCGTTCTTGAACGGTAATGGCGTCCTGAGGGCACTTGCCCAGGCAAGCCCCAAGGCCATCGCAGTAGGTCTCGCTGATGAGCTTCGCCTTGCCGTCGACAATCTTTAAAGCGCCCTCAGCGCAGGAGATAATACAGTCGCCGCAGCCGTTGCATTTGTCCTCGTCGATTTTTACTACTTTCCTTAATGTCTTAGCTACCATGACCCACCTCCCGATATCTTTCAGCTTTCACCCTTCAAAGCCTTCCAGCGCTCCTCGCCGAGGCACTGCCGCGCCGAGGGGCACCACTCCAGGCACGAAGGAGTCTGTTCCTTATAAACGTATTTACCGCACTTTTTACACTTAATCCGGAGCTCGTCGGAGAACATCTCCACCTCCGCGCCGCAGGAACATTTATACATCGCCGCGCGCAGG
>CAYXOZ010000111.1:0-5403 GCA_964467135.1 uncultured Dehalococcoidaceae bacterium | reverse complement strand
AAAGAAAGGAAAGGTGAACATGGGAAAGTACGACAAGTATATCTGCACGGAACTCAAGAAAAACATCCCGCTCCCGCCCTACCGGGAATGGGAAAGGGACATGATCGGGGACGGGCTGTGGGAAGGGTACCACCGCGGCCTGGAGCACGTCGTCTGGACAGACGCCAACGTCATGCCCGGTGCTTTCTACTCGGAGATGGTCTGGCAGTGGGGCCAGAAATACCCCGGCATACGGCCGCGCCCCGTCCTGACTAAAGAGCAGATGGAAGAGGCGGCCAAGAGGCCGGGCGGGCAAGGCGTGCCGCCGCACGCGCACCCCTTCCCCGAGCTGCTGTCATTCTTCGGGACGGACATGGCGCACCCGGAAGATTTACGCGGCGAGGTCGAGTTCTGGATGGAGGACGAGAAATACGTCTTCACCAAGAGCTTCGTCCTCTACATACCGGCCAACGTCACCCACTGCCCGCTGCGAATCCTCCGCATGGACGACTCGTTTTTCCACTACACCATCGGGCCCGGCGGCGAATACGTCTAGTCGCAGCTTCAAGAGAAAGAAAGGAAACGCAAATGGCGAGAAAATACGAAAAGATGTTCGTGACCCAGGATAAGCCCGGATATAAATACCCGGCTTATATGCACCCCAACGCCAAGACGACCAGGCGCCTGGCCTATATCGACGAGACGACCGTCAAAGGCGCGGAGTTCGGCTGCGAGAACATGTGGCTCCTCCCCGGCGGGCCTAAAGAGCAAAAAATCATGGACGCCAACACCCAGCCTTACGACCGTTTCTTCGGGTTTTATGCTTTCAACTACGAAAACATCCGCGACCTCTGCGCGGAAATGGAAGTGTATATCGGCGGGGAAAAGCACGTCATCAAGAGAAGCGGCGCGATGTTCATCCCGGCCAACCTGGAGGTCGGCCCGATAACTTTCCGCAACATCACCAAGCCCATCTTCTTCACCGTCGAGTTTCCGTGCGGGAAGGCGGTCAAGAAGAAATAAATACCAATACTACAAATAATTACCAATACTACCAATACTACAAATACTACAAATAACTAAATATTGAAATATTGGAATATTGGTAGTATTTGACATTGATAGTATTTTTTATAAGGAGAGCGGCTTATGGCCAAGACCAAGTACGGTAAATACATACTCAGCGAATATAAAGCGCCCAAGATAGAAGCGCCATGGAGTCCCCCGAACCTGGCAGGCATCTCCAAGGGTAAAGGAGGGCGGCTCTTTTACATGGACAGCAACACCGTCCCGGGGGCATCCTACATGGAATGCGTGTGGGTAATGCCGCGGCCGGCTACCGCGCCGCCCGTGCCGGGCGGGAGGAAGGTCGGGACGGAAGCACATACCCACGACTACGATGAGGTAATAGCATTCATCGGCACGAACCACGACGACCCCTACGACCTCGGGGCGGAGGTAGAATTCTGGCTCGGCGATGAGAAGCATATTATCACGAAAACCAGCCTGGTCTTCGTACCGGCGGGGCTTAAGCACTCCCCGCTGACGTTCCTTAAAGTGGACCGGCCGGTTTTCCACTTTACATGCGGTCCGGCCAAGATGTATTTCTGAGTTTTTACGGAAGCGCCAGCAGTCCCCGGACAAAAAAATGCCCGATAGCAACAGTCTAAAGAATAACTGGTACATACTGGCGTTACTGACGATAACCGGTACGTTCGTGGCGGCCATACCTTTTTCCTGCATGCCGGTACTCTTCCAGGAAATGTCCCGGGACCTGGGACTGGACGTAGTCCAGATCGGCACCGTCTGGGGCATCTCCAGTCTGGCCGGGGTATTTGTCAGTCTTATCGGCGGGGTGCTCAGCGACAAATTCGGCGTAAAAACCATCCTGGTCGTTTTCTGCATCCTGACGGGAATAACGGGCGCCCTCCGGGGCCTGGCCAACGATTTCTTCAGCCTTACCGCCACTGTTTTTCTCAACGGCATGGTCAGGCTGGTCATCCCGGTCACCGTCACCAAAACGCTGGGCCTGTGGTTCAAAGGTCCGCGACTCGGTCTGGTGCAGGGGATAGGGGCCATGGGTATGGGACTGGGACTCATGCTGGGCCCGCTGATAAGCGCCACGGTGCTCTCACCGGCGCTGGGCGGCTGGAGAAACGTCATGTTCTTCTACGGGGCTGTTTCCGCCTTCGTAGGGATACTCTGGTTCGTGATGGGTAAACAGACCCCGGAGGTCCCGGCGAATAACGAGACCCCCGCGAGAGTACCGCTCCGCCAGGCACTCGCTAAATTATTACGCCTGAAAGCGCTGTGGCTGCTGGGACTGACCCTGATGTTCCGCATCGGGGGAATCATGGGAATGACGGGCTATCTGCCGCTGTACCTGTCCGGCAAGGGATGGGCCCAGGCCGCGGCGGACGGCACCCTGTCCTTGTTTTATGCGGTGAGCACGTTTTCCGTCATCCCGTTGAGCCTCCTCTCGGACAGGCTCGGCTCGAGGAAAGCGATATTGTTGCCGGCATTGGTCGTGACCACCATCTGCATCGGCGTACTGCCCGTAGCCCCGGAGGGCACGGTCTGGGTCCTGATGGTATTATCCGGCATGTTCATGGATGCCTTTATGGCGATTACGGTGACGATGCTGATGGAAACGAAGGGGGTGGGGATAGAATATACCGGCATGGCCCTGGGCATTGTTTTTACCATCGCTCAGATAGGAAGTCTGGTCTCTCCCCCGGTGGGCAATTCCTTCGCACGTATCAACCCGGGCTTGCCTTTTGCCTTCTGGGCGTTGCTCTCGGCGGCGGCGCTGGGCATGTTTATCTTCGTGAAAGAGACGGGATGGAGAAAGACCAGAGTAAGTAACCAAGGGCTAAAACTCAACAACTTTTAAGATACATTTCGATGGTAACAGCGATATCAAGGGCGCTGGCTTCCATAAACCGCCGGGCGAATTCGACATCATAGCGTGAGGGGGCGCCGAAATACCCCCCGGGGATGAGCTTCCTGGTCTCAGCGTCGCTTTTACCCAGACCTTTGAGGTCGTCATTAGTGAGGCGGGTAGGTTCGAGCTTTTTCGCCAGGGCGGCATCGGCATACTCCGGGAAGTAAGCCAGGGCGATGCCCGTCTCCAAAGAGCCGGCATGATAGTCCACAAACTCTCCGGGCGGCGGCCCGGACGGCGGCGATTTCTGAACGAGGATAAACTCTTCTTCACCGGAAAGTCGGAAGCGGCGCAAGTCAGACGGCTGTAAAACGCAGCGCGCATCTATCCCTGCGTTGTTACGAGCCTCCTGCAAAGCCTCCAGGATGGCGCGGCAATGATGAAAATCGGCGTGCCAGTTAATGACGAAGACGCGCCGGAAATTCCAGCTTTTTAACGATAGCAGGATATCCAGGATAACAGACTTCATCGTTTCCGGTCGCACGGAGAAAGTGCCGGCGAAATTAGCGGTGCCCCGGCTGATGCCCCAGTAACACGGCGGCGCGACGAGAGCTTCAACGCCGCGCGATTCCAGCTGGCGTTTCGCCAGGGCGCTCAACAGATGGGCGGCAAACGTATCGACGGCCAGTCCGAGGTGAGGGCCGTGCTCCTCGATAATGCCGACGGGCAGCAGGATAACGGCACCCCGCTTCGCCGCCTTCTCTATAGCCGGCCAGGCCATCGCCACCATAGTATCGTCGAAAATCGAATAAGTCATTGTCTATTTAAGAACAAAAGCGAAAATGGAAAAGACGGGGAAAAATTCACTATGCGGCAGGCAGGCTCGTGTACCAGAGGATAAGGCCGATCACCATCATCAAAATTCCCAGAGCGACGCAAATAGCCCCGCCGATTTTTAGAGCCCCGGGCTGCGGTCGTTCCGGCCAGTGAGAAATAAACTCCCTGACATCCACGTGGGTGGTGAGGGCTTCGTCCATGACCTTCTGCTCGTGCCGGCCCCACAAAAAACCACCGATACCCAGGACGATAAATACCGCGCCGACAATTGCCAGGACCGACCAATCTCCAGCCATAACGCCAACCCCCTGACCGGATAATTATGCTAACTATAGGGCATCGGCGCGAAATTTGCAACCCTTCGGCAAGCTCAGGGCAGGCAGACGGGCCGACCGGAAAAGTCGACCCGCCGCGTTATTTCCAAAACCTATTTTACCTCGACGGAAGCGCCGGCGGCCTCGAGCTTCTGCTTGGCGGTAGCCGCCTCTTCCTTGGTCACATTCTCTTTGACCGGCTTGGGCGCGCCTTCCACGAGGTCCTTGGACTCTTTCAGGCCGAGGTTGGTCAGCTCACGGACGGCCTTGATGACATTAATTTTATTAGCGCCGATAGCCGTGAGGACAACGGTGAACTCCGTCTTCTCCTCGGCGGCGGGGGCGGCCTCAGCAGACGGGGCAGCGGCGGCCACGGCGACGGGGGCGGCGGCGCTAACGCCGAACTCGGTCTCCAACGCCTTGACCAGCTCCGCCAGCTCGAGGACAGTCATGCCCTTGATGGTAGTCATGATATCTTCGATAGCGGCCGACTTCTTCGGTTTATCCGCCTTGGCAGCCTTGTGCTTCTTGTGTTCTTCCGCGACAGGTTCCTCAGCCTTGGTCTCTTCTTTCTTTTCTTCTTCTGCCATTTAAGCACCCTCCAGTTGTTTTATTCTCGCCTGCAGGACACCCATAATACCGCGGATGGGGCCCGCCAGCACGTTGACCAGTCCGTAGAGCGGACTTTGAATACCGGCCATAACCTGGCTTATCAGCACCTGCTTAGAGGGGAGCCTGGCCAGAGTCTCGACTTCTTTAGCACTTAAGGCCCTGTCTGCCAGAAAACCTCCCTTAATGGTCATAATCGATTTGGTGGCGCGAAGGTGGTCGACCAGGACTTTAGCGACGACGGGGGACTCAGAGAAATCGAACGCGACCGCCATCGGGCCGGTAAAGGAACCGGCCAGGTCCGCCATGCCGACATTTTTCGCGGCAATCCGCGCCAGCGAGTTTTTAACGACCTTATACTCAATGCCCGCTTCACGCAGTTTGCGGCGGAGGTCGTTAATCTCAGCGGTAGTGAGTCCGCGGTAGTCCGTGAGAACGCCCGCCTGCGAGCGGGAGAAGGTCTGCTGTAGAGTTTCAATTATTTTTTCTTTCTTTTCCGTGGCCATAAACACCTCCTCGCACATAATACCCCACCCCGCCTGGATTCCGGCCTACGCCGGAATGACCTATATTCATTATGCAAAGAAAAAGTCCCTGCGCGAGCGCAAGGACTTAAAAACAGATATTACCAGTTTGTTTTCATCCTCGGCAGGCGCTTGATTAAGTCCCTCGGTATACTCGGGACACCCGCTGTCTCGGGATTCAATATTCAGTTGTTAACGATTAATTATAACACGGAGATAAGGGCGTGTAAAGGGTTATAGTAAACCTCACCCCCTA
>CAYXOZ010000110.1:0-5407 GCA_964467135.1 uncultured Dehalococcoidaceae bacterium | reverse complement strand
ATATAGTTGGCGAACTCGGTTTTTTCGATGACGTCCAGCTCGTATTCGAGGCGTTTCTCTATTTCGGGGGTGGGGTGGGGATAAAACTGCCGGAAGCCCTGGTGGCAGAGGTCGGCGAGATATTGGTCGGCGGTCTTGCCTTCCGGTAACTCTACCTCCGGCAGGTGCAACCGCCCGAACTCCAGTTCCAGGTTACACATCGCGGCGATGCGCCCGGTATTTTCCAGCGCCTGCGGGATGTCCTGGTATAACTCAGCCATTTCTTCGGGGCTCTTAAGATAAAAGAAATCGCCCGCCATTTTGAGTCGTTTTTCGTCGTGGATGGTGGTATTGGTACCGATGCACAATAGCAAATCGTGGGCGGAGGCGTCCTCGCGATTAACATAGTGGGTGTCGTTGGTGGCAACCAGCGGGATATCGAGCTCCCGGGACATCTGGATGAGGTAGTTGTTCACAGTCTCCATCTCCGGGATGGGGTGCCGCATGATTTCCAGGTAGAAATCGCCGAAGGCCTGCTTATACCAGAGGGCGGCTTTTTTGGCGTCGTCGTAGCGCCGACTCAGTATAAGTTGGGGTATTTCCCCAGCCAGGCAGGCGCTCAGGGCGACCAGACCTTCGTGGTGCTGTTCCAGGAGTTCTTTATCGACGCGTGGCTTATAGTAAAACCCTTCGAGGTGGGCTTTAGTAGTCAGCTGGATGAGATTTTGATAGCCTGTTTTGTCTTTGACGAGGAGGATAAGGTGGGAGAAATTTTTATCCGCGGCGTTACGGCTGAGTCGACTCCCCGGCGCGATGTAAATTTCGCTGCCGATAATCGGTTTAATGCCGGCGTCTCTGGCCGCCAGATAGAACTCGATGGCCCCGTGCATGACGCCGTGGTCGGTGATAGCGAGGCTGTCCATGCCGAGCTCTTTGGTTTTATCAATGAGCTTTTTGATACGGCACATGCCGTCCAGCAGGCTGTATTCGGTGTGGACGTGGAGGTGGGTAAACATCGTTCTCCCGGTGAAAATTCCGGTTAATTATAACACAGGGTCGGCGGGCGGGGGAAAGATATTTCTTTTCGTTTTCCCTCCCGAAAGTGTAAAATCATAATAAAGATGACTATTCTCAAGACAACCGCACAATGGCTGTTTATCCTCTGCCTGCCGGTAATGTTACTGACTGCCAGCGTCAGCGCGGCGGCCAACTGCAAGGCACTCTATAATTACGGCTTTGAAAAATACGACATCAGCCAGGCTACCGGTTTAGCGACGGCGGAACTGGATAAAGCCGCGCGAGGGCTAATAAGCTACTTCAACTCGAGTAATGAGTTTATCGACCTTACCGTGGAGAAGGATGGCGAGCCTTTCAAGTTGTTCAACGAGCGTGAAATCCGCCACCTTAAAGATGTCAAAGGTCTGTTCCGGCTGGTATATAAACTCTTACTGGGGTCGCTGGTATATGCCCTGGTTTTCATCGGGGTATGCCTGTTCTGGTGGCGGGATAAAAGGCGGCTGGGCGGGGGGCTGTTTTTTGGGGGTGGCCTGACACTGGCGCTGATGCTGGCGCTGGGACTGGTGATAGCTTTCGACTTCGATAGTTTCTTTCTCAAGTTCCATTTGTTTAGCTTCGCTAACGATTTCTGGATGCTGGACCCGGGCCGCGACTACCTCATCATGCTCTTTCCATCGGGTTTCTGGTACGATGCGACGCTGTTCTGCGCGATTGCCACGGCCGTAGGGGCGGCAATTTTAGGAGGAGCGGGGTGGTGGTTGATGAGAAAATCCCAGGTCTGAATCAAAGCTAAGATTCTCCCGGTATCACTCAACAGATTGCGGTTTGTAGACTATAGATACAACGATAAGTACGACCCCGAGAATTAGTATACCCAGGCTGAACCATTGCAGCGGCAACAGGGCATCCTTTATCAGATTTGAAAGCCAGGTCTCCATCGATACCGGCAGGTCCGGTATCAGCCTTAAAAAATGATAGTATCTGGCAACCAGAACGCCGACAAACTCCGCTACGCCGTAGATAAGAAAGACTATTCCCAGCGCCCGGAAGCTGGCTTTAACATTAAGGTTTATCAGGATGATGCCGGCGACCAGCAGCGCCATGAAAGCTATTAAAGCATAGTAACCGGTACGGAAATAGCCGATACTTTTCCGGGCGGTTTGCAGTTGTTCCATGACGTCCGCCGGTATTTCGCTCTCATCGATTACCTGCGAGTCAGGAAAATCCGCAACAATATCGTCGTAGTAGCGGTCGAAATAGGGCTTTATCTGGTCGAGAATCCACTCGGAAAGTCCGGGTACTTTAAGGGCTGTCTGGAGGATATCCGTTACTTGTTCATAATGCTGGCGGAGATATGACTCAAGCTGCTTTCCCATCAGTCCTATCATGTCGCGCGGCAGTAGCTGTTCCGGGATGCGACTAAAGAGCTCCTGAGCATTATCGACGATATAGGGCACGAGCAGGTCTTGCGGAATTAAAGACGCATCCTGCTTGAGGTCTTTTTGTAACGTTTTCCAGAGGCTGGTCTTGATGTTTGCCTTCAAATCGTCCAGCGGAATGGATATTTTTATCCGTTCGCTCTTCCCCAGGAGATAATCATAGCCGGCATAGATGGCGTAATGCGCCTGTTCTTTTATCCAGGGTTCCTGTTGGGCGATAACGTCGTAGATGGCTTCTTCGAGGAACTGCGCGTCCTGCGGCAGGTCTTCGTTGACCTGTTCTTTGATAAAATCGCTCGCCAGCGCATTCATATCAACTTTATCTACCTGTCCCGCGACGAAATCCGGGTTCAGCAGGGTTGAGTTAATGAGTAACGCCATGCCGAAAACGGAAAGAGATACCAGCAGCAAGAAGCTTAAAATGCCGGTCCCCAGTCCTTTGAGTACGTTCATTTTTTTGTCTAATTTTATTGAGGGCAATCTCAATTTAGAGATAATTGTATCATATCGGTGAAAAAAATGGCACTTGTCAGATTTGCGGTTGACGGGAAATGAGGTATCTAGTAGAATTACTAAAGTTAGGGGCGGTTAGCTCAGTTGGTTAGAGCGCCGCGTTGACATCGCGGAGGTCAGTGGTTCAAGTCCTCTACCGCCCACCATACCGTACAGCATGTAGCTAACCTCGACGCTATTTTTATAGTCCTATCCCGTTTTATTTTCTCATCCAGACGGGCACAGGAAAAGCCCTCAGGCTATCGGTTTAAAGTATTTCTTGCCGGTGATTTGATCGGTCAGGTCTCCCAGCGTCTGATTTTAACTGGGCAATGAGCATCGCGGCCAGAACGCAGAGGGCGCCGAGAATAAGCCGCGGCGTCACCTGTTCGCCGCCGAGGGCGATGGAAAATACGCCGGCGAAGACCGGCTCCATGGTCAGCACCACGGCGGCGTGAGTCGGAGATACCAGCGATTGGGCCCAGGTCTGCACGAAGAAAGCCACTGCCGTAGCCAGTATGGCGGTGATACCTATCGTCCCCCAGACCTCGGCATCGGGAGGCATGGTAATCCCGCCGGGGGCGGCGGCTGCTAATGAAATGATAGCTACGGTAGCTACTTGAATAAGAGCCAGACTGTAGGTATCATGCTCTGCCGACCACTGCCCCAGCCCGATAATGTGGAAAGCGATAAAGATAGCGCAGGCCAGGGTGAGTAGCTCGCCGGTGCCGAAGGCCCAGCCGTGCAGGCTGAGTAGCCCCAGACCGAGGCAGGCCAGCCCCACTGCCAGCCAAGTGCGCCACCCGATTTTCTGGCGCAGGAGCAGCCAGGCGACTAACGGCGTAAAGACGACGGCCATGCCGGTGATAAAGCCGGAGATAGCCGGTGATGTGCTGAGTAATCCCTGCGTCTGGGTGATGTAAGCCATCCCGAGCAGGATGCCTAAAATAATGCCTCTCCACCAACCGCGCCGGGAAACGTGGTTCAGACATGTCGGTCGCAGGGCGAACATGACCACAGCGGCTAGAGTAAACCGCACTGCCAGGAAGTCCATCACTGGCATAACCTGGATGGCATCTTTCACGATAAGGAAAGTCCAGCCCCAGACAGCGGTAACGCCTACCAGCGCCGTCAGGGCAAGCTGGCGGGAGGACTTCCAGTTACTTAATTTCCACATAAACGCTTGCTAACTTAAAATTACCTAAAAATGAGCGCAGCGGCCTGTTTCCGGCGGGGTGGTTGAGTCTATATCTGGAGAACTTTGCTGAGGAAGAGCTTGGTTCGTTCCTGGGTGGGGGATGTAAAAAGCCTGTCCGGTGTGCCCTCCTCAACAATCTGGCCTTCGTCCATGAAGATGCAGCGGCTGGCGGCGGCGCGGGCGAAGCCCATCTCGTGGGATACCACCAGCATGGTCATGCCCTCTTTGGCCAGGGCCAACATCACATCCAGCACTTCCTTAATCATCTCCGGATCCAGGGCGCTGGTCGGCTCGTCAAAGAGCATTATCTTGGGGTTCATCGCCAGGGCGCGGGCAATGGCTACGCGCTGCTGCTGTCCGCCAGAAAGCTGCGATGGGTAACAATCGGCTTTCTCTGTTATGCCCACCTTGGCCAGCAGATTTAAGGCGACTTCTTTTGACTCTTCTTTATCACGTCGGCGTACGATACGCTGCGCCAGTGTAAGATTCTCCATAACGGTCAGGTGAGCGAAGAGATTAAACGATTGAAAGACCATGCCAATCTCCTGCCGGACAGTGTTGATGTTCTGGGCAGTCTTGAGAGGAATCCCATCGACGATTATTTTACCCGAGTTAGCCACTTCCAGATGATTTACACACCTCAACAGCGTTGATTTTCCGGAGCCGGACGGCCCCATGATAACCACCACCTCACCGACATGGACGTCCATGTTGATGCCGCGCAACGCGTGGATACGCCCGAAGTGTTTATGCACGTTTTCCATATGAATAATCGGTTCGGACACAGGGCTACCTCTCGTAAAGTCTTCTTTTCTCCAGCCAGGCGATTAGTCGTGCCGAAAAAAGGGTCATGATCAGGTACAGCAGGGCGATGAGCGTCCACACCTCAATGGGGTTAAAGTGGGCGGCCATGTACTCCCGTCCCCGGCGGGTGAGGTCGGCCACGGCCACGACACTGACCAGCGAAGTGTCTTTTAAAAGCATAATAAATTCGTTACCCACCGGCGGCAGCACCACGCGGATGGCCTGGGGCAGAATTACATGGCGCATGGATTGCATATAGGTCATGCCCAGACTGCGCGCGGCCTCCATCTGCCCTTTGTGGATACTCTCGATGCCAGCGCGGAAAATCTCGCTCATGTACGCCCCGTAGCAAATCACCAGGCCAACCACCGCCAGCAGGATGGCATTCGAGTGGTAATTGGCAATGGCTTCGACGTGTATGAGCTCCCCGAACGCTTGAATGGCCACCGGCGCGGCGAAATACCACCAGATAAGCTGT
>CAYXOZ010000109.1:0-5484 GCA_964467135.1 uncultured Dehalococcoidaceae bacterium | reverse complement strand
GTAATTTTTTTGTGCAAATCTGTTAACATATAGTCGCGGAGAGGTGCTGGAGTGGCCTATCAGGCACGCCTGGAGAGCGTGTGTAGCCGTAAGGTTACCGTGGGTTCGAATCCCACCCTCTCCGCCACTTTACTTTACTTTATTTCCCAACCGCCCCTGTAATTTATTCCACTCGGTTTTCACTTTGGCTTTAAGCTCTTCCAGACTGCTATCTGTATCGATTACTACATCGGCATGTTTGACGCGTTCCTGATTGGACAGCTGGGAGCGGAGCCTGGCCCTGGCTTCTCCTTCGGCATAGCCGGACCTTTCGCCGATTCTCTTGAGCGCCGTCGCCTCCGGGGCGGTGGTGACCCATATTTCATCGGCCTGCCTGGCTTTGCCCGCTTCGAGCATCGCCGCCGCTTCGAGCACCACCACCTTTACCCCCCGCCTCCGGAATTCCCCGATTCTTTCCTGTATTACTTTATCGATGGCTGGGTGCGCTATCCGGTTTAAACGCGCCAGGGCTTTACGGTCTCTAAAAACGATATCGGCCAGTCGCGCGCGGTCGATTTCACCTTTGGTATTAAGAATGCCTTCCCCGAACGCGCCCACCACCTTTTTAAACGCCGGGCTGCCGGACTTCACGACTTCATGCCCCACTTTGTCTAAATCGATAACCGCCGCCCCCAGCTCCGCCAGGAACCCGGCTACCGTGCTCTTGCCGCTGCCGATGCCCCCCGTCAGCCCTATTACTTTCATCTCTTTACCGGAATTCCCAACTAAAGTCGATATATTATAATATAATAATAGTATCTTTTAAATATCGGTTCAGGAAGTTTACGGGGGATACTCTTCAATGTTGATGTTCGGGCATCCCGGCATAACCCTGGGTGTAGCCACTATTGTCGTTGGTGCGGCGAATCGCGCGCCGGCGATAAAGTGGTTTGCTTCGCTGTCACGTTATATCGATATCCGGATACTGCTGGTCGGTTCTCTTTTGCCGGACATCATCGATAAACCGGTCGGGCAGTTCTTCTTCCGCGAGACTTTCTCCAACGGTCGTATCTTTTCGCATACGCTGCTCTTCTTTATCGTCCTGGCGGCCGCCGGTTTTTATCTCTTTAAACGTCACCGTCAGGTCTGGCTGCTCACGCTCGCCGCGGGCGCTTTTTCCCACCTCGTCCTGGACTTTATGTGGAACGCCCCCGGCACGTTATTCTGGCCGCTGCTGGGTCTTGAGTTTGAGAAGGAAGAGCTCACCAACTGGCTCGGGAATATTTTTAAAGCGCTATTTTCCCACCCGGGCAACGCTATCCCGGAAATCGTTGGACTCGGGGTTTTGGTGTGGTTCGGGCTGACGCTGGTATTTAGAAAAAAGGTGGGTGTTTTTCTGAAATTCGGCCGGACCTGACGCTATCCGGCGCCCGTTAGTCTTTTCTTGATCTCTGATAGTTGCCGGAGGTGCGCTTTTTCCTCGGCGATTATCCGGTTGATAATCGGGGTGATGCGGTGGGGCAGGCTGTCCTTCATTTCATAGTAGAAAAGCAGGGAGTCCTTTTCGGCGCTGATGCCCAGTTCCACCGCTTTGATGTCGGTGTCCGCTTGCGTCGCTATCTCGCCGGTAATCAGGTCGTCGCTGAAAACGGCTTCGTCGATTAGGGTCTGGATATAATCGGGGTATTCCGGCGTCGGGGTCTCCCCGGTATGGCCCGCTGCGGTCTCGCCCAGCATGTCCTGGAAGTTCTTGAGGTGTTCCCGTTCCATGTCCGCCAGCCCTTCGAAGGCCGCCCGGGCTATCTCGCTGTCCATCGATTTCGCCATGACGTCGTAAAAGCTGATGCCCCTTCTTTCGATTCCTATGGCGATTTTTATCAGCTCATTGCCGGAGAAGACGGTAGCCATGTCGCGCGCCTCCACCTCTGGTTTTTACCGGGGTATCGGTCAGATTTCTATCGATATGATGTTGCCCTGGACTTTGACCTTGTAGGTCGCGATACCCCGCGGCGACTTGATGGCTTTGCCCACCGCCGCCGCCAGTCCGGACCCCCGCATCCAGCGGACGTTATCCCCGTCGGTAATATCGAACTGCGAGCCGTGGCGCGGGCAGGTAATAATCGTCCCCTCGAGCGTCCCCATCGAGAGGTCGCCGCCCATGTGGACGCAGCGGTTGCCCGTGGCGTAGTATTTGTCTCCCACCCTCGCCAGCATGATTTCCTGCCCCTGCACCTCGACCTTTTTCTTGCCCCCGTCCGGTAAATCGCCGGTCTTGCCAATCTCTATTAAACTTGCCATGATAACCTCCTGCGCCAGAGGTATTAACGCCATCCCGTTATTTCTTTTTTCCCTTGAGCAAATCGTTGAAGACTTCGATGTGGTATTTTTCGTTGTCTCTTATCCGCGTGAAGAGCTCCCGCAGGCCGGCGTCTTTGGTTTCTTTGGCGGCCTTGTTGTAGCGCTCGGCTACCTCTTTTTCGATTTTGATGTCCGCCTCGAGCATGGCCGCCGGCTGGGTGGACTGGTCGGGCTCGGTATATTCGATGTTCGGATTGCCGCCGCTGCTCACCATTTCCTCGGCGAGCCAGCCCAGGTGCTGCATCTCGTTGATAGCCTGGTCTTCCAGCTGCTTCTTGGCTTCGGCGTTCTTGCTCATATAGGAGTGGAACATGTACTGAAGGACGACCGTGTATTCATGTTCGATGCCCCAGTCCAGCGTTTTCGTAGTGTCGTCCTTGCGGTCCCCCCTTACGTCCTTGAGGCGTTCCCGCACCGCTTTCTCCACGAAGTGCTCGAACTTGCCGTGGTGGGCTTTTTCGTCCGCCAGGATACGCTTCAAAAGGCGCTGGATGGTGGGGTCGTCGATTATCGCAATGTGGGCGGTATAGCTTTTAATGGCGCCCTGCTCCAGGTCGACGTTGTTCTGCATCATGTGCGGGATGGTTTTTCCGGTCAGTATCTGGGTGCCCCTTTTTAAGCTGGGTTTGCCGCCCAGTCCCACGATGGTCTCCGCCAGCCAGTCGAGGTGCCTCATTTCGTCGCGGGAAATGGCTTCTATCTCACAGGCCATTTCGCCCTCACCCATGGCGTAAGCATGTCTCAGGTACTGGATGATGGCGCCGTGCTCGTCCTGGAGGTCGAGGTTGAGTAGCTCGATTATTTTCTTCTTTTCCATTTTTTACCTCCCGTTTACTCTACCTTTTTAAACTCGCTCTTGGCCGCCCCGCAGACGGGGCATACCCAGTCGTCGGGTATTTTCTCAAAGGGTGTCCCCGGCGCGATGTTGCCGTCTGGGTCGCCGAGGGCCGGGTCGTAAATGTAGCCGCAGACCATGCATTCGTATTTGTCCATTTTACTTGGTGCCTCCTGAGTCTTTCGCGATGTAGCTGGGAGCGGTCTTGGGCGTGGTGCCCCGCTTTACCTGGTGGTAATATTCGTAGGTCATGCACGGGTCCTCGGTGAGGATTTCCGCCGCCACCACTTTTCCGATGAAGATGGTGTGCGTGCCCGCATCGACGTCCTGGATTACCTCCGCTTCGAGGCAGGCCGTAGCGTTATCGAGAAATATCGGCGAGCCCGTCTGCCCTATTTTATAGTTGACGCCTTTAAGTTTGTCCACGTCCCTTCCGGACTTGAACCCGAAGCCGCCGATGTAGGAGAGAGGCGCCGCCTGGCACAGTATCGACACGGAAAATACCTTGCTGGCTCTAATGTATTCGTGGGTAAGGTTGGTTTTATTGATGCTCACGGCCACCGTGGGCGGCTCCGAGGTAACCTGGAAGACGGTGTTGGCAATCTGCCCGTTGCGCTTTTCGCCCTTCCGCGAGCCGACGATGTACATGCCGTAGCTGATTTTATGTAAAGCGTTTAAATTCATCCCTCTCCCGACTACATGACCTCTTTTTCGCTGGCGGCTACGGCTTTTTTGAGTTCCGCGGCGAGCATCGGGGGCAGGCCTTCTATATCCACCCTGAGGAAACCCCTCACGATGGCCGCCGTTGCTTCTTCTTTGGTGAGTCCCCGGGCCATGAGGTATTCCACCTCTTCTTCAGCTATCTTGCCCACCGCTGCCTCGTGGGAAAGGTCGATGCCCGCCAGGTTCCCTTTAAGTTCTGGTATGGCGTAAATCGTCCCCGTTTCCCCCAGTATCAGCCCCCGGCATTCGAGGTGACCTTTAACGTCCGCGGCGTTGCCTTCGATATAGCCGCGCGCGGTGATGTTACCGCCGGTGGTGATGGCACGGGAGACGATTTCCGTCCGGGTGTTTTTGGCGTTTAAAAAGACCCTCGACCCCACGTCGATGTTCGTCCCCTTGACCGCCACCAGGATGCTGTTGTACCGCACCGTGGCGTTTTCTCCCACGCACCGGGCAGTGGGGTACATCTGTAGAGAGTTGACCGGTTTCATCAGGAGATAGTTGCTTAAAAAGAGTCCGCCCTCTTCTATTATTGTCGTCGTGCGGGGGCGGACCGCTACCTCCGGGTTCCAGCTATGTATCATGGTGAAAGTCACCTTGGCGCCTCTTTTAATGTAGAACTCGGAAACGCCGATGTGCAGCCCGGGCTCCTCACGGGAGGCGGTGGCGCACCCGGTGATGATATCCAGCTCCGAGCCTTCCTCGGCGATGATGATATTATGCACGTTCTGCGCGAGCTTCGATTTCTCCAGGTAGAGGCAGGCCTGCACCGGATAGACCGTCTTCTGGCCGGGCAGGGCCCTGATGAAATAGCCGTCGTTCTCATTGAGCTCGACGTTGGCGGTGTATTTATCGGCGTCCACCGCCACCGCTTTCCACATATAGTCGGAGAGCCAGTCGTACTTTTCGAGGGCTTTACTGACCGCCATGACCTCCACCCCTTCCTGCTTGGCGGAAAAATGCACGGGGGCGTTGTCCATCTGGAGGTAAGTGCCGCTCCGCTGGCTGGGGTCGTCGAGCATGACGCCGGCGCCCAGCATCTGTTCCTTCGTCTTTTTCGGTAGCTGTGAGGGGTCGACCTGGTAAGGGTGCGCTTCGCCGTCACGGATGTATTTGCTTAAGTCTATATCCTCCCCGAAGGCGGCTTTCTTGTCGGCCGCTGCTTTAGCTTTGTCCTGGTATGTCTTGGATGTTTTAATCCTGCTCATGCGTCGGTATTCTCCCCAGGTAGCAGTGGATACATTCGTTATAGCCTTTATCCCGTATGGTCCCGAGCATTTCGTGGGGGTCGCCGGTGCAGCCTATCGTGCCGTCGCACATGACGTAGCCGGTGCGCGCGTTAACGTAGTCGAGGATGTGGCCCGTATGCGTTATGATGAGCCCCATGCAGTGGCGTTCCGGTATCGGGCAGTTTTTCTCCAGAAGCTGGTTCATCAGCTCGCCGATGAGGGCGATGTTGACCAGGTCGACCCCCGACTCCGGTTCGTCGAGCAGCGTTAGCTCCGGCTTTTGCGCCAGGAGCTGCATGAGTTCGGAGCGCTTTATTTCTCCCCCGGAAAAGCCGTAGTTGATGTCCCTCTCCAGGAAAT
>CAYXOZ010000108.1:0-5524 GCA_964467135.1 uncultured Dehalococcoidaceae bacterium | reverse complement strand
TTAAGGCTTCCAGGCTTTGAGATAGGGCGTGAGGTTGGCGGCATCCCGGGGACCCACCAGAATCTCCCAGCCCTTCATTTCCTCCTCCAGACCCCCGCTCTCCGCCGCGATGTAACCCGGAATGATGAGCTTGCGGTGCTTAATCTTATCGGCGATGCCGCTCTTTAAAATGGCGGGCCCGATGATATCCGCGGAGAACTTCCCCGCCGCCCAGGAGGTCATGACGGAGAGCCCCTCCGTGTCCTTGACATAAAGCCAGCTGGGCACCTTGCTGTTCTCGATTTCCCCGGAGACGATGAAGTAGGTCAGGGAGAAGTTAGAGGTCACCATCAGGGGCGAGTTCTCGTTGGGGTTATTGATTTCGTAGATACCCTGCTTGGTAGCGAGCGGCCTTTGCGGGTCGGTATAGATATTGAGGCGCGCCACCAGCAGCGGGAAGAGGCTTTCTCCCTGGAAATCGGAGAGGACGATGATGCCCGCATATTTAGCGACGAACATGACGGCGAGCATCGCCTCTTTCATGGGATTATCGGTCATCTCGCAGGGGAAAACGATGGTGGGATAGCCCAGCGGGCGGAACTTTTTATTGAGGGCGGCGCTCCGGATGATAACCTGGTCCTGGAACGCCTGGCTGGTCTTTCTCGAGCCTGAATCTATGACGATGTTTTTAATTCCGGCCGCCGCCAGTTTTTCCGTCAGGGCGGCAAGCTCTTCCGGGCCGGCGGCTTTAACCGCCACCGGACAGCCGTTTTCTTTAGCCAGGGCCGCCACGGCATCGACGTTATCTTTAGTAGCGGCGTAGATTAACGGCTTTTTATCGGCGCAGGCTTTGAGTCCGGCGGACAAGATATCGACTTTATCGCTCATTAAAATAATGTTGGCGTCGCTGGCTTTAGCTTTCGCCGCCAGCGCGGAGAATTTAGCAGCGTCGCCGCTTTCGGCTTTCAGGGCGACCAGGTTAGCGCTCAGGGTCAGGCCGACCCTCTCGTAGGTCAGTTCCTTCACCTTTTTAAGTCGGGCGTCCACCTCGGCGTCAGCCATCTTATCGCTAATGAGAATAGCGACGCCCGGCGGGTTCTCGAAGCGCTTTTCGTGGCGGAACATGACCGTTTCCCCGCCGACCTTCAGGGCTTTCTCCCCCGCCCCGATGGTCACCGGCAATATAGGCGGGGCGGCGGCCTCGGACAATTTAGCCTTGGCTTCCTCGGAAACGAACTTGCACGCCGCCAGCTCGGCTTTGCCGGCCGCCAGCGCCATGGCGAAAGCCAGGCAGGTGGGCACGCCGCACTGGCCGCAGTTGGTCTTGGGCAGGAGTTTAAATATCTCTATTCCCGTAAGCGCCATTTTGTTCTCCTTTCCCGGACAAGTATCGGTCCAGGTTTTATAACCCCTCACCCTTTATCCCTCTCCCCCCTGGATTCCAGCTTTCGCTGGAATGACATTGAGGTCTAGCCCAGAATCGGGTCCATCTTCAGGGCGGGGTGGCCTTTCTCCGTCAGGAAGGTGAGAATCGCGTCCTCGGTGACGCCCACCGTCTCATCGGCGACCTTATCCAAAAGGTCGGGCACGCCGAGCTCTTTAGCCCTGGCGCTGAAACGGTCCTTGATTTCCTCTTTAAGGCTTTTGGGCATCCAGACCATCCTCAAAATACCGCCCTCGGCGGAGAGGAACTTTCGCTGGGTGGTATTGTATTTACCGTGCCCCACGAACCCCGGCGTGCTCAGTCCGCCGCCGATGGTCCCCGCCAGAGTAGTGAACTTCATGCCGCAGGGGGTCTCCCCGGTATAGTCGCGGTTGACCGTCATCACCCCGTTGCACATCGGCAGGACGGCGGCGATAGCCTCACAGCAGCCGCAGGTAGTCGGCGGGTCGTTAACGATGCTGTAAAAATTATAGTGGTCTATCTTGCCACGGGAGGCTTTGACCAGGAATTCATTGACTCCCTTCCATTGCCCGAGCTTCTGGCTGACCGCCTCGCCCTTGATGACCGGCTGGTTGGGCCCGGTGGGATTGATTTCAAAGGCGGCTTTGCAGTCCATCCAGTTGTAGGAACCGCAGAGTCCCGTCCTTTCCGGGCTGATAACGCAGACATGGCTGGGCGCGAAAGACTGGCAGAGCGTGCAGGAGTAGTAGGTCTCCACGGACTCGTCCTTCATGCCCTCGATACGGGCGTCCCTTATATGATAGATCGCCCTGGCTTTCTCCAGTATCTTGTTGACGTCCTCTTCTTTAGTGTAAATCTTGACCTGAAGTTTATCGAAAATCCTACCGAAGTCCTGGTGAAGTTTGGCGTGCAGGATAACGCCGATGTGCTTGAGACGGAAGCCTTTTTCGACGGCCTGCTTGCTGATGCGCAACCAGGCGATGTCCCGCTGCCCGATGTGCATTAACCCCTGGGCGTAGTTGATGAGGTGGTGTATTTGCCGTTCCAGGATAGGCTCGTAGTCGTCCTGCATTTCACGTCCGGCGACCTCGACATTGATGGCGACCGGCAAGCGGGAGCCGACCTTGATAGCGTCGAGGTCAGGCCCGATGATTTCCACTTTACCGTCCTCGACCTCCTGCATCGGCTTGCTGGTGACCCACTCGACCATGTGGGTGCGGCCGCCGCCGGCTTCCAGGTAAATATCGTCGCCGCGGACCCTCTCGCCCTCGAAGGCGGGCCCGAAGGCGACCGGTATCGGTATCTCGGTGACGGTCACTTTAAGTCCCCTCACCTCGACGGCTTTATTAACGATTTCATTGTGGGGGATATTGGAGACGACATGCTCGTAGGTGCAGACGCCCGTGGGCAGGATTTCCGGTATCGGCGTATCGGCGATGACCGGGAAGCCCCAGTTGATGGCGCCGGCGCCGTTGGCGTACCATTCGTCGGTGACATCGCCCATGGTCATGGCGAAGGCGAAGACGCGGTCTTTGTTATAAATCAGTATTTTACGGTAGTCGCCGGGTTCAATACCGCCGAAGGAGATGGCGGCGCGGGTGGCGAAACCGATGGCGAAGACGGTGGCGCTGACATCCGGCCCGAAGGAGACGAGGCGGGTGCCCCAGCCTATCTGGACGCCGGCCTTGACGAGCTGCTCGGAGAAGCGCTCGCCTTTGTGCTCGCCGGCCATGAAGACGTAGAGGTTCTTTTTCTGGAGCTCCTCGGCGATGGTCCTGGCTATTTCCGGGGTGGGCGCTGCGCCGAGAATGGCGGCGAAGCCGGGGGCGGTGCCATCGACGAACTCCACGCCGCGCTTCCTCATGATAATGTCGTCGGCGGCGCCGAGCCAGATGTTGCCTTCGGTGACATCCTCCCCACGCACGTAAAAGTTGGGATTTTCCAGGTATCTGATGGCCTCGATTATCTCCTCGGCCCAGAAGGTAATCATGCCGGCATCGAGGGTCGGGCCCAGGAAAGGCAGGTGGTGCTCGGCCTTGACCGGCGGCGGCAAAAGGGCGCGGCATTTCTTCAGTACGGCTTCCATGTCGCCCAGTTTTTCCACCTTCATGCCGGAGATGCCGTAGATAATGGGCAGGTAATAGGCGGTATTGGGAAAGCCCACCGGTTCGTTGGCTCCCCATTTATCCATCGCCTCCCGCCACTTTTTATCCGCCCGGTCGACAATTTTGTGGGCACCGTTGATGGCTGCCGATGCGATTATCTTGGACATTTTCTTTAATCTCCTCCTCTATCGGTTCTAGCCTTCCAGCTCACGCCTCATGGCCATATCGTAAAGCACCCTCTCCCTGGCTTTATCGATGCCCAGGGCTTTACGTTTCTTATCGATATGCGCAATCATGAGATGGGCGGCTTTAATGGGGTCGGGCTCGAAAGCCCACTTGCCGCCGTACATCTCTTCCATGTCTTCGAAAAGGTGCTTAGAAAACTCGCGACTCCCCTGGGTCGGCCAGGTAGTGCCGAAGACGGTATAGACCCCGGAAGACACGAAGTACTGCCCGATGGAGATGGCTTTCTCGCTCATCCACTCGGGGGCGGCCCCCGCCGCGGGCAAATCGCTGATATCGTCGCCCAGGCCGCCATCCTTAACGACCGCCGTAGCGGCGATGAGAATGCGGCTGTTATCGACGCAGGAGCCCATGTGCAGGACAGGCGGGATGCCTACCGTTTCGCAGACCTCGGCGAGCCCGGCGCCGCAGTACTTTTTGGCGGCTTCCGGCACCATCAGTCCGGCTTTAGCGGCCGCCATCGCGCCGCAGCCGGTAGAGAGCACCAGCACGTCGTTCTTGAGCAGCTCTTTAATCATGGCGATATGAGCGCTGTCATGTTGAACGCGGGCGTTATTGCATCCCACCACCCCCGCCAGGCCCCGGATACGACCGTTGATGATATTATCGTTGAGCGGCCGGTAGGAAGCCCGGAAAAGCCCGCCCAGCAGGTAGTTGATGGTCTCGTGGGAGAACCCGGCGATAAGCGCCTGCTTGACCTGCGGGATTTTCACGTTGCCCTTGCGGTTGGGGAAGTTATCGATGGCGGCTTTGATGATGGCCCGCGCCGAAGCTTTAGGATTATATTCGTCGAAGTGCATATATTCGGCGCCGGACATCTTGGCGCGGTCGTCGGTGGTGATAATCTTAGTATGGAAACAGCTGGCGACCTCCTTGATGCCCTGCATGATGCACTGGACGTCCACCACCATGGCCTCGAGGGCGCCGGTAATGATAGCCAGCTCCTGCTGGAGGTAGTTGCCGGCGATGGGCACGCCGTGCCGCATGAGTATTTCGTTGGCGGTGCAGCACATGCCCGCCAGGTTGACGCCCTTGGCGCCCTTTGATTTAGCGTATTCCGTGATTTCTTTTTCCTGGCTCACCACGGCGAGCATCTCGGCGAGGGCGGGCTCGTGGCCGTGAATGACCACGTTGACCATGTCCTCTTTAAGCACGCCGAGGTTAATTTCGCTCAGCACCGGCGAGGGCGTACCGAACATGCAGTCCTGTACCTCGGTGGCAATCATGCTGCCACCCCACCCGTCCGCCAGCGCCGCCCGGGCGCCCTGGAGCATCAGGTTTCGATAGTCCTGGTCGACGCCCATGTGGGTGCGGTGCATCAGCTCGACCACCTCGCGGTCAACACCACGCGGCACGACGCCCAGGTTCCGCCAGATTTCCTGGCGTTTCAGGGGAGCGTTCTTGATGAACAGGATTTCACCTTCCTGTTTGCCGAACTCGCCTTCGCATTTTTTAGCGATATCCAGGGCAATCTCCTTGTTGCTCCGCGTCCCTATTTCCACCCCCAGGTCCAGGGCAAGTTTTAAGAGTTTCTGCTCGTCCTTGATTTCAAAGTCCTTGCTTTTGCCCTCGGCCATGAGCTTGAAAGCCTCGACGACGCGGCGGCCGTGGTCGCTGTGGGCGGCCGAGCCCGCGGCAATCATGCGGCAAAAGTTACGGGCGGAGATAGTCTCGGCGGTCGCCCCGCATACCCCCACCCTCGCCTTCTTCTCGGCGGGGGTCTCCTCTTTGCCCCGGGGCTGCGGCACGCGGCAGGGCCCCATGGCGCAGTTCTTACAGCAGCTCCCGTCCG
>CAYXOZ010000107.1:0-5581 GCA_964467135.1 uncultured Dehalococcoidaceae bacterium | reverse complement strand
CTCTCCCGGTAACCGCCACGTTCATGAGCGGGCCGCCCGGCACCATGCCCGAGCTGCATCATCTTTTTAACATCCAGACCGGCTGGGGGGTCTTCACTTTCTTGGCGATATCGGCGTTATCTCTTTTAATTATCGCCTCACCGCCTGTCTTTCCCTGGTACAAGCGCAACCTGCTCCAAAACCGTAACTACGGGCGCTGGATAGAGTACTTTTTCAGCTCGTCCATTATGATTGTGCTGATCTCGCAAATCACCGGTATCAGCGATATTGCCGCTTTACTGGCCATCTTCGGCATCAACGCCTGCATGATTCTTTTCGGGGCGTTGCAGGAGAAGTACGAAAAACCGGGTAACTCCGGCTGGCTGCCGTTCTGGTTTGGCAGTTTTGCCGGTATCATCCCCTGGATTGCCATCGTGATTTACGTCTGGGCGCCGGGACTTAGTGTATCACCGCCCGGGTTTGTTTACGGTATTATCGCTTCGCTTTTCGTTTTCTTTAACTGCTTCGCCGTCAATATGGTATTACAGTATAAAAAAGTAGGCCCCTGGCGCGACTACCTTTTCGGCGAGAAAGTCTACATTATTCTCAGCCTTACGGCCAAGTCCCTGCTCGCCTGGCAGGTATTTTTCCCAGTGCTGATGTCGACCTAGATTTTAGACGGTTTTCATTCATGACGGGATGCCGCGCGCATTTCCGTCCTGCAACATGATGTCATAAAAATGTTATTATTCAACCCCGCATTTTATGATTTTTCAACGGTCTCTGTTTTATGTTAAGATAAGGTCTTTACAGGAACGGGTCGATATTAATTAGGGGATTTTTATGTATAAATATTTATTAATGATATTCTTAATGGCTATTATCGTCGTGCCCGGCTGCGCTCGCCCCGCCAATGAAATCAACGCCGGTCTTGGCGAAAAGTTCACCCTGGCTATCGGGCAGAGTGCCTCTATAAAGGGTGAAGGTATCAAGGTCCGCTTCATTGAAGTCGTCGGGGACAGCCGGTGCCCGCAGGATGTGACCTGCATCTGGGCGGGGGAGGCTACCAGCCTCATTGAAATTTCTTTATCGGGGACTACGTATCAAAAGGCGCTGACACAGCCCGGTCTCTCCGAACCTCCCCAGGCGGATTTCCAGAACTTCGTTATCGTCTTTGACCTCCAGCCTTATCCTCGGGCCGAGGTCCCGATAGAAAACGAAGACTACCGTCTCCAGCTTGAATTCAGGAAGAAAGCGGGCTAACTGAAAGCTATCTGGCCTTGGTCGCTCACGTAACCTATTTCTCTTCTACCGGCTCTTCCCTGAAGCTCGGTTCCGGGTGCCTTTCCGCTACGTCGCCGGATAACCAGTGACCCAGCAGAGGCCGGTGTGAGCGTACCGTGATAACAAGTAAGATATGGATGAGCAGCATGCCTGCGAAAAGTATGCCGACCGCGTCGTGAATTGACGTGGAGATTTTGATTACGTCGGGCGGCACGGCCTTAAAGAATGCCGCCGCTTTTATGGCCCCGGTGAAGAATATCTCGCTCCCGAGAGTCGCGAAGACCAGGAAGGCTGATTTCTGCGAGGCAAGGTACTTGCCTTTTTCGCTCCAGTAGGTCCGCAAGAAATACTTCCCGAGCGTCCCTCTGGTTATGTCCTGGCCGTCCGGTAACAGGGCGTTATACTTCCTCGATATAAGGAAGTCGGCTAAGAAGTACCCGCCGAAGAATAACGTTACCACCATGCCCAGGAAATGCAGGTTCCGGGCAAATATTCCACCGGAGCTTATCCAGTACCCGGAAAAAATCAAAAGAAAAATCCCGGCTGCTGTTCCCCAGTGCTCTAAAAACGCGTCCACGGAATGCCGTTCGCCGATACCTCTGAACGACCTCGCTCTCAGGACAGCCCTGGTTATGCCCAGCGTTGTCCCCAAAAAAACGGACGCTATTAACGCCCAGGGGGCATACATAAGTAGAAGGACATCAATATCGTGCATCCACCAGGCGCTCAGCCCCAATACATCCAGGACCAGAGCGGCAAGGAATATTTTCTTTAACATAGGTTCCTCCGGGGAGATAGCCGGTCAGGAGGGAGTGATTTAGTCCACCACTCCCCCCTTTTTCGGCTTATCTACGGTTTAACAAAGGCAGCGATAGCCGCCACTTCCTGCGCGGTCAGATCGGAGCCCGTCTGGTGGCCGGCAATGTAATTGACGAGCTGCGTTCCCGAACGGCTGGTATTGGGCGGGCCGGAAGCGTGGCAGGAAAGACAGTAAGTCGTGAAGAGTTGCTGCCCGCTTAGTGCGGTGCCGGTCGGAGGCGGGCTGCTTGCCGCGTTGGCGTTGACCGAAAGACTGAAAGTGAGGGAGCCGCTCGTGGCGGAGTTGGACACCCGTAGCGTGCCCACCACCCGGCAAACCGCGCCGGGGGCCAGAGTAGTTTGCGTCTGACCGTCAAACGTCAGCGTGAGTGTCCCTACTGATGCCGAGACCGTGTTGGCGCCGGCGGAGACTGTCTCCGAGACAGTACCGGTGTTCTTGAGGTACACGGTGAACGTGCTCGTTCCGCCGGGTGTCACGTCAGGCAGGCTTATCGAGGTGATAACCTGGGTGGCGGCCTGATTGGAGTAAAACTCAAAATTGGCATCGCCGCCGACGACTCTCACATTGGCGCTTAAGGACTTCTGGAAGACCGTCGCGCCGTAAGCCACGCCCGCGGTAACTCCCCAGATGAGGATAACCGCGGCTATTCCGAACAGGACTCGTTTGTTGATTAGCTTTTTCATCTAACCTCCTTTTTGATCGAGTCATTGAGTTAAAAGGAACGGAGGGCTCCGGGACCCCCGGTAGCTGGGATTAAGTATTTCCTCCGTCAGGACTTAATATAGGTAGCCAGCGCCGTCACTTCCGATGCTGTAAGATTGCCACCGGTATAATGATTGGGAATCCAGTTTACAAGCTGCGCCTGTGTCCTCGTGGTAGCCCTGGCGGTATTGACGCCGTGGCACGAACCACAGTTGGCGGCATAAATTGCCGCCCCGTTGATTGAGACTACCGTCGTACCGCCAGACCCGGCTTCACGCTCGTCTTCATCTTCATCGTCTTCGTCCCCGTTCGGGGGGTTTTGGACCGGTATGATCCTCACGCTCACGAGAAGGCTGATAACGTCGAGCGTCTGCCCCGCGATAACAAATCTGGCATCAGAATCAGATGATATGGTCGGCAAATTAGTCACCGGGGGTTCACTTCCCTGCCCGGTAACATCACCGGCGACTCCGTTACTGGCTTGCGCCGTGCCGCCGATAGCCATCACGACCAGTATCACTAAAATAGTTAGATTGACTATTCTTTTTTTCACTCATTTCCCCCTTGCTTCGTCAGGGCCACGAGACCGCTAGCATTCGAGGAAAATTCCCACTCGCTCTGGGTTTCCAATAACTTAAACTGCCGAAAAGAAGTATTTGTTACAGTCCGTGTAATAAATTCCTTATTTTGGTTGTTTATGTTTATAGAGGGGATATAAGTATCCATCAGCAAGGGCCGTCGACCCTGTAGAGCTTAATGTTTTTTGAGGCGGATTTGCCCGGCGATTTGACTTATGGGAGAATTAATTAGGAACAACATTATAGATTCGGTAATAATTCCAGATGACCGATCGAAATTCCGAAAAATCGCTGGTTCGCCAGGCCATCAAGCGCGATGCTGCCGCGTTCACCGAGCTTTACTGGCACAACATCGACCGCGTTTACAAACATGTCTTTTACCGGGTACGGCATCAGAACGCCGCCGAAGATATTACACAGGAGACGTTCATTAAAGCGTGGAAAGCTATTGACAGGTATCAGGACCGGGGTCATACTTTCTCGGCCTGGCTGACCGCCATCGCCGATAATCTCACCGCTGACTATTATAAGGCTAACCCCGGTCATGTGCCCCTGGACGAAGTCATTGCCGGGGGACGGGAACTAAATGTAAAAAAGGACACTGACCTCCGCGATAATCATAACGATGTCCATGAAGCTATCTCCACGTTAGCGGAGGAAAAACAAAAGGTCGTCCTGATGCGGTATATCGAAGGGTTCTCATTCGCGGAGATTGCCCGGGCGCTGAAAAAGAGCGAGGGAGCGGTAAGAGTCATTCTGCACCGGTCCCTGCGCGAGCTCCGGAATATTTTAAAGCTGTAAAGAATATGAAAAAAGAGCACCGGTTGATAAAATGCCTCGACGAGATTCTGGCGGGCAAAACGACTCTGGAAAAGTGCGCCGCGAAATACCCAAGCCTTTCCGGCGAGCTTGCCGCTCTCCTGGAAGTATCCTCTCGAATCACCGCGGCGGGGACCGCCCCCGGAGAAGAATTCAAGAAGCGGGCGGCCGCTGCCCTCATGACGGAAATGGGGACAACGGCATCTCGATATACCGATAGTCACAGCCCCGGGTGGATCAAGAACATATTTTCGCCGCAGTCTTTTGCCTTCCGTTGTATCGTGGCGGTGGTGGTTTTGTCGCTCTCGAGCGGCGGCACGGTGTATGCCTCCCGGGACAGTCTGCCCGGCGATACGCTATACCCTGTCAAGAGGACCGTAGAGAATGCGCGCCTGGCGCTGACGTTCACACCTGACTCCAAAGCTAGTGTCTATCTCGAGCGCGTTCAGGAACGGGTCGAAGAGACCGTCAAAATAACGTCACAGGATGGCAGTTTGGCCGTCTCTGCCCTCCGGGACGTCCCGGCAGACATCGACCGGGCTTTCCGGCAGATTGCCAGCGCGTCGAAAGACAGAGAGAGACTGCTCCAGCAGCTCATTGAGATTACGGGTAACGAGCAGAAAAATCTCGCCCCGCTCTTTGAGGGATTATCTGCGGACGATTCTTCCGCTTTGACGCAATCGCTCGATGCGCTCCGCCGGGGGAACTTGATAGGGGAAATATCCTATCACAATCCCTCGTTTCTCGCCAGCTCTCCCTCCATATACGATGAGAGCCTGGAGCTAAAGGTATTTAAAATTGTAGGCACCCTGCTGGATGTTGAAGATGACGACTGGAATGTGGGCGGGGTTAGTCTGATTAACGTTAATCGACCGTCCGGCGTGCCGGAGATTGGCGCGGGACTCCGTGTTGAGGGCATTGTCAGCGGCAACACGACCTTCATCTGGCGCCTGGACAACGAGACTTTTGAGGACGGCAAGACCGTAATTGAGGGTATCGTCTCGGAAAAAAGCGATGATAACTCGATTGTCTGCGTCGGGGGACTGCAATTCCGGGATGTTAAGTCCTTGCAGCCGGCCCCGGTTGGCACGTTCTTACGGATAGTGGGGACGGTCGTGGAAGGCCGTTTCCATTCCGATGATGACGAAGACAACGAAAATGCCGGAGTCGAAGAAAACGACCGGGACGGCGCGCCGTACCCGGGGCAAACCGGGATTGAAGAGGACCACGAAAGCGTTAACGAAAACAGCGGCGAAGACGAAGAAAATAGCGTTAACCGGTATGATCATGGCCCCGTTGATAATACCGTCGGGATTTCTCCGGAAGACCATAACACTACGGGCCAGCCGGAAGATTCTCGCGATGGGGATTCCTACGTTAAAGAAGCACCTGAAAATTC
>CAYXOZ010000106.1:0-5679 GCA_964467135.1 uncultured Dehalococcoidaceae bacterium | reverse complement strand
CATTGCTGCACTGGATCCTAAGTCCAGCCCGTCTGCCAGTTCCGGCACTCCCCCGTGAGGTACTATAGCATTTTGAGTTGAGGGTCTCAAGTAGCGGAGAGCTGATAGCGATTAGCTGTTAGCGGTTAGCCGGGAGTGTAAGAGGAGCAAAGGATGAGGATAAAAACCCTCTCAATCTCCCTTTACGAAAGGGAGAAGCTATACCCGGGCTATCTTTTCCCCACCCGCCTGGATTCCCGCTTTCGCGGGAATGACGATCAAGACAGGGTGTTTAAGAGGGGTTTCACCCCTCTTTTCTTTTCTCCCCCTTTCCTTCGGCAGGCTCAGGACAGGCTCTTTGGCAAAGGAAGGGGGATTAAGGGGGATAGATTTGGGCGAGGCAATCACCTGTTGACAAGATTAAAGCATGGTGCTATTATACCTAGAACATCTATGTAATATAAGACTCTAGGTATAACACGGCCGGGGCAACCGCACCGAATATATAAAACTGAAAAAGGAGGCCATTATCATGAAGTTTATCAGTCTGGCAATCTGTTCACTCGGCATCTGGGTATTACTGGGCTCATTCGTGGATGGGGAGTGGGTGGGGATAGTATTCGGGGCACTGGCAGCGATACTGGCGCTCATCGGCGCCTTTGTAAAATCAGAATAAAATCCTAGTAAAAAATAGACAAACGGCCGCCCCGGCCATTTCCCCTCCGATATATCATCTAATATATAATCTAACCTCTTGCAAATACCGAAAATCTTTGCTAGTATGGACGTACATCGAGTGTCTAAGTAAATGAGGTGATTGTCATGGTTTCAAAACATGATCTAGTTAAAGGCAGTTCCGGCTCTCTCCTGCTCAGCATGCTGGAGCGGCAGTCGATGTACGGCTACCAGATCGTTAAAGAGCTCGAAGCCAGGAGCCAGGGTTACTTTAAGTTTAAAGAGGGGACGCTGTACCCCGCCCTGCACCGCCTGGAAAAAGCAGGACTAATTACCGGGACATGGGAGATGCTCCCCAACGGAAGACAAAGGCGCTACTACCACATTACGGCCAAGGGACAGGCCCAGCTGAGTGAAGAAAAAATCCAGTGGCAGGACTTCCTCACCGCCGTAAAAATGATACTTCAACCGGAAGCAGCAAATATTTAGAAAGGCCGGTCGACAGCGTTGGAACTGACTCAGTTTCTGGAAAATATCCGCGGACGCGCCAAGCTCGGACCAAGCGATGAAAAAGGGGTCATCAGCGAGCTTAAAGCGCACATCGAGGACAGGGTAGAGGAGCTGACGGGGTCGGGCATGACGGAAGAGGAAGCGGTCAGTACCTGCATCTCCCAGATGGGGAATACCAGAGTAATCGCGCGGCAAATATACGAAGCATACAGTCAGGGAAGCTGGAAGCAGGTGCTGCTGGCATCAATGCCCCACCTGCTTTTCGGGCTGCTGTTCGTCCTCAACTGGTGGCATTACCCCGGCTGGCTATCGATAGTGCTGGCACTCACCCTGGCGACGACGGCCTACGGGTGGGGGCGGGGGAAACCGACCTGGCTTTTCCCCTGGCTGGGATACACCATGCTGCCGGTGCTCGCGGCGGGTTTATTCCTGCTTTATTTACCGAGCGGATGGTCGTGGCTGGCGCTGCCCGTCTACGTCCCGTTAGCGCTATGGTGGCTCTTCCGCGTCATCATCCAAACCACGCGGAGGGACTGGCTGCTCAGCACGCTGATGCTCATGCCGATACCCATCATCACCGGCTGGTTCCTCGCCGTGTCGCCATCGGGGAAAATCAACGAATACAGTCTCCAGCGTCTCACATACTTCGCGCCGTGGATAGGACTCAGCTTCCTGATACTGGCAGCCACCATCGCGACATTCATCCGCCTGCGGCAGCGGTGGCTCAGGGTGGGGCTTTTAGCAACATCGGGGCTACTAACGCTGACACTGGTGGTCTACCATAGCATGGGCCGGCTCAACACGCCCAGTTTCCCGGGGCTGATGCTGGTGATGTGGGGAGTGCTCCTCGCCCCTCCCCTCCTGGAACGGTACCTCGACAGGAACAGGCGGGCAACCACCTGAAAAAGCGGTCCTAATAAAGACTCCGGAGGCGCGTGACGGAAAAGACAGCCGTAATAACCGATAGCATCGCCTGCCTCACCAAAGAGCTGGCAGCCCAGTACGAAATCGAAATAATCCCGATAAATTTTTATGCCGGCGGTCGACTTTACCGCGACTGGATAGACATCGCGCCGTCCGAAGCATATAAACTCTTCCTCGCGGACCCCGACTCATTCAAATCGTCGGCGGCCTCACCCGAAGCCTGCCTGCAAGCCTACCGCACGGCCAGCCAGCGGGCGCGCAATATCGTCTGCGTCACCGTTTCCTCGAGGCTCAGCATGATGCACGAAGCCGCCATTAAAGCCAGGGAAATGGCGAAGATTGAGCTACCGGAGACCACCATCGAGGTAATCGACTCGCGGACAGCCACGCCCTCCGAGGGACTCATAGCCCTGGCCGCCGCCCGGGCCGCCGCCGCTGGTAAAGACTTCGCGGAGGTGACCGACACGGCGGAGAAGGTAAAAGAGAAGGTCAAAGCCATCATTTTCCTGGACACGATAAAGCATGTCTACCGCTCCGGGCGCGTGCCCAAGTTCGCGTCCCGGCTGGGCTCGGCGCTAAATATCAAGCCGATTCTTACCGTGGATGGGGTGGTACGTTTTGCCGGGGTAGCCAGGGACAGGAAGCACGGCACAGGACGCGTCCTCCAGATGATGCGGGATAAGGTCGGGGGGCGGCCGGTACACGCGGCGGTGACCCACGCTTACGCCCCGGACGAGGCGGAAAAACTAAAAGAGCGGGTTGCCGCCGAGTTCAACTGCGTCGAGCTTTGGTTATCGGAGTTCAGTCCCGTCATGGGCTACGCCTGCGGCACGGGAACCGTCGGCGTGGCTTTTTACACGGAAGACCAGGAGGAGTAATTGGCCGGAAATATTGCCGCCGCGATTATCATCGGGTATCTCCTGGGGGCGATACCCTTCGCCTACGTTATCGCCCGTCTTAAAAAAGGCATCGATATCCGGCAGAAAGGCAGCGGCAACGTGGGGGCACTGGCGGTATGGAGGGAGGTGGGGCCTTTTTACGGGGCTATCGCCCTGGCCGCGGACGTGGGCAAAGGGGTGCTGGCGATATATACCGCCAAGTGGCTGGGGCTGGATATTTACTGGACATGCGCCGCCGGGTTCGCCGCGGTGGCCGGTCACAACTGGTCGGTCTTCCTGAAATTCGGGGGCGGCAAAGGGGCGGCAACGATAATGGGCGTGCTCCTGGCGCTGATGCCCATACAGTTCGCCATCGGGCTCGGTATCGCCTGCCTTATCGTCATACCCACCAGCAACATACGGCTGGGCATGATAGGCCTGGCATGCATACCGCTGATAGCCTGGCTCTTCCACAAGCCGCCGGTGTATATTTACTATCCCCTGTTTCTCATCTGCTTCCTCGGCATCTATACACTAATCGGCCTCAGGAAAGAGATAGCCCGAGGCAGGCAGAAAAAGGGCCTGATAGTGGACAAAAAATACAACTTCTGGCAGACGAAAAAAAATGGATAAAAAAGTCCTCACCAAGCAAAAAGTAGCCATCGTCACAGACACGACCGCCTGCGTGCCACCGGAGCTGGTAGCGGAGTACGATATCGAGGTAGTGCCCATCCAGCTAATCGTCGCCACCAGGGCCTACCGGGATGGCATCGATATCAAGCCCACCGAGTTCTATGCCCTCCTGCGACAGAGCAAGAAAATGCCGACGACTTCCGCATCTTCGCCCGATAACTACCTCGAAGCCTTCCAGAAAGCCAGTCTGAGAGCGCCGAGTATCCTCTGCCTGACCGAGCCGTCCCGGTTCAGCGCCATGTTCAACTCGGCCAGCATCGCCGCGGACATTATAAGAGAGACACACCGAGACACCAGGATTGAAATCATCGACGGCGCGACGGCAGCCGCGGGACTGGGACTGGTAGTCCTGGCAGCGGCCAGAGCGGCCGCGGAGGGCAAACCGCTGGAAGAAGTGAAAGAAATCGCCGTAAAACTCATGGAGAGGGTAAATCTGCTGGCGACCCTCGACACTTTACAGTACCTCGCCAGGAGCGGGCGCGTCCCCCAGGCCGCCGCCATGGTCAACACGATTCTCAATATCAAGCCTGTTTTCACGCTCAACCATAACGACGCCCACACCGTGGCCCTGCCCAGGACGATGAAAAGCGCCGTCAACAGGATGCTGAAGCTAATGCAGTCGATGGTGAAGGGAGGGCCGCTCCATGTCGCCGTCATGCATGCCGACGCCCTGGAACAGGCGAATGCGTTCAAGGACAGGATTAAGGCGCAGTTCGAGTGCCGGGAGATATTCGTCACCGAGTTCACGCCGGTGATGGGGGTGCATACGGGGCCGGGACTAATCGGCGCGGCTTTCTACGAGGAAGAGTAGC
The DNA here is from genome assembly GCA_964467135.1 of uncultured Dehalococcoidaceae bacterium. Classification (GTDB taxonomy): domain Bacteria; phylum Chloroflexota; class Dehalococcoidia; order Dehalococcoidales; family RBG-16-60-22; genus JBFYTX01. The sequence continues at coordinate 1,208 of CAYXOZ010000106.1, read as the reverse complement.
GCGCTCTCGTCTCTTTTTTGCACTGAACTTTTCTTACTCACCCCGTTCTTACTCACCCCCTTAATCCCCCTCTCAAACAGTTTTATCATATATAATTGCATTTTATCTTGTTTGAAAGGGGGAGGAATAGAAGAGGGGTTTCACCCCTCTTAAACGCCCTAGCCAAAGCACCCCAAACAATCTATAATTATGGGAGTATGGAAAAATCCCGGTTAAATGCGGAGGTCCGGCGGCTGGCCGAAAGCCTGGGCCAGCTACCCGAACCGGAAGCGAAGCCGGTATTCATAGTCGTCAGCGGGCTGCCGGGCACGGGAAAGTCCTACCTCAGCCGCCGTCTGGCGGGACGCCTGGGATATCCCGTCCTGGAAAGCGACGCTCTGCGCAAACAGCTCTTCCGCAAGCCGACGTATTCAGCTATCGAAAGCGGCATTCTTTTCCGCGATATCCACATACTGATAGAAGAACTGCTCGCCAAAGGAATATCGCTTATACTGGACGCCACCAATCTAACGGAAAGATACCGCGAGCGGCTCTACAAAATAGCCGAAAAACACAACGCCAGGCTAATTCTGGCGCAGACTAAAGCGCCGCTGGAGGTGGTGAGGGAGCGACTCATAAACCGGGTGGAAAAGAGGCACAACGGAGACAGCTCCGACGCCGACTGGGAGGTCTACCAGAAACTCAGCACCACGGCGGAGAAAATAAGTCGTAAACACTACATGGTGGACACGTCGAAAGACATTACCCCTGCCGTGGACAAAATCGTGAGAGAAGCCCGCAGATGAAAGGAGGCAACACATGGAGATAAAAGCCGCCACAGGTAACATTATCGACATTAAGGCAGATGCCATCGTGGTAAACCACTACGAAGGAATGAAACGACCGGAAGGGGACGCCGCCGCCGCGGACAAAGCCCTGGGCGGGGCCATTGCGCAGCTTATCAAGCAGGGCGATATCAAAGGCAAGCTCAACGAGGTCACGCTCATCCACAGCCTGGGCAGGCTCCCGGCGGCCCGGGTGATTGTCGTGGGTCTGGGCAAAAAAAAGGAACTGAACGTCAATAAAGTACGCGGCGCCATCGCGGAAACATGCCGTTACCTGCGGGGAAAAGGGGTAAGCAGCGTCGCCAGCGGCGCACAGGGAGTCGGCGTCAACGACATAAAAGTCGAGGAAGCCGTCCAGGCGATGACCGAGGGGGCGGTGCTGGG
>CAYXOZ010000105.1:0-5689 GCA_964467135.1 uncultured Dehalococcoidaceae bacterium | reverse complement strand
CTTCTCAATCTTCGCAAAGCTCAGCAAAAACCTCTTCACCCCCACCCCGTCGAATGCCACCACCACCTCGGCGTCGTGCTTGACCTTGCGGTAGTTCACCACCACCCCCTCCCCGAACTGGTCGTGCTTCACGTGGTCGCCGGCTTTGAACTGCGGCAGGTCCTTGAGCAGCTCGGGCTCTTTCTCTTCCACCCCGGCCGTCGACCACTCGGTCTCGTTCTTGACTCCCCCGCGGGTCATCAGGTGCGCCGGTATGTCCAGTAGAAACCGCGACGGTTTATTGACCGCGCTGGAGCCCATGAGGTGACGGCGGAACGCCCTCACTAAATACACCTTCTTTTTGGCGCGCGTGATGCCCACGTAGCAAAGGCGGCGCTCCTCCTCTAATTGGGCGGGGTCGTCGATGCTCTTGTAGTGCGGGATGATGCCGTCCTCCATGCCCACGATGAACACCACCGGGAACTCCAGCCCTTTGGCCTGGTGCAGCGTTATCAGCGTGACCGTATCGAGCTTTTCGGGAAGGTCGTCGACGTCCGACACCAGCGCCACGCCCTCGAGGAAAGCGGTGAGCCCCTCGCCGGGTTTGTAGTCTTTATAGTCCTGGGCGACGCCGCGCAACTCGAGGATGTTCTCCCAGCGTTCCTCGCCGTCGACCAGTCCCGTGATGTACTGCTTGTAGCCCGACCTCTCTACCACGAGGTCGAACAATGCTACCATGTCCAGCTCGCGACTCCGCTCGATGAGCTTTTCCAGCATCACCGCGAAGCCCGCCAGGGCTTTGACCGTCCGCGCGCTGAAGGGGAGGTCGGCGCCTGTTTCCGAGGAGTCGGCCAGCAGCTTTAAGGCCCGGTACTCGGTGACGCCCTGCTCTCTCGACCACCTGGTAAGCTCGTCCAGACTGCGCTCGCCGACCCCCCGCTGGGGGACGTTGATGATGCGCATCAGGCTGACCGTGTCCTGCGGGTTCTGGATGAGGCGGAGGTAGGCGATGATGTCCTTGACCTCGCGGCGTTCGTAGAAGCGCGTCCCCGCCACGAGCTTGTACGGCATGCCGTAGCGGATGAAGGCTTCTTCTAGCGCGCGCGACTGCGCGTTGGTGCGGAACATCACGGCGCAGTCGCCGCTCTTTACCTCGCCGCCTCGGACGAGCGTGTCGATTTCTTCCACGACGTACCGCGCTTCGTCTTCCTCGGAGTAGGTCTCGATAACGCAGGGCGGGATGCCCTTTTCGTTTTCCGTCCAGAGGTCTTTGGGTTTGCGCTGCTTGTTGGCCGAGATGACGTGCGAAGCGGCGTCGAGGATAAGCTGCGTGGAGCGGTAGTTCTGCTCGAGCAGCACCACTTTGGCGTCCGGGAAGTCTTTTTCGAAGTTCAGAATATTGCGGATGTCCGCCGACCGCCAGGAATATATCGACTGGTCGGGGTCGCCGACCGCGCAGATGTTGCGGTATTTGGCCGCCAGCAGCTTGACCAGCTCGTACTGGACGAGGTTGGTGTCCTGGAACTCGTCGACCTGTATATGCAGGTAGCGGTTCTGGTATCTGGTTAAAATTTCCGGGCTCTGCTTGAAAAGCTCGACCGCCTTGAGCAAAAGGTCGTCGAAATCGAGCGCGTTGCTGTCGGTGAGTAGCTGCTGGTAGCGCTCATAGACGCGCCGGGTGACCTCCTCGAAGTAGCTCTTGCCGGGAAGGTCGTTCGGACCGAGCATCTGGCTCTTGGCGCTGGATATCACCGACTGCAATGCCCGGGGGGCGAACTGCTTGGGGTCGAGCGCTAAATCCTGTAGACTGCGTTTGAGCAGGGAAATCTGGTCGTCGTCGTCGTAGATGACGAACTTCTTATCGATGCCGATGGCCTTGCCGTCCGTACGCAGGATGCGGGCGCAAATGGCATGGAAGGTCCCCAGTGTCAGGTCCTTTACCGAGGCGCTCACGAGCTTGTTGAGGCGCTCTTCCATCTCCCGCGCGGCTTTATTGGTAAAGGTGACCGCCATGATGCGCCGCGGGTTCACGCCCACCACGCGGATGAGGTAGGCGACTCTATGCGTGATGACGCGGGTCTTGCCGCTGCCGGGTCCGGCGAGAATAAGGACAGGCCCGTTGATGGCTTCTACGGCGGCTTTCTGGGCGGGATTGAGCTCGGTGAGGATATCCATGCATCTAAATTATAGCATTTATGAAGGGTGGTAGGCTAAACGTAAGAAACTCAGGGCTTCGTATCTTGTCAAACGTTTTGACGTCATAACGTTATGATGTTATAATGTCGCTGTCAAACGGAGGTGACTCATGACCGTGAAAAATAAACGAACAACCGTCTACTTAGACCCCAATCTGCATAGAGCCGCGCGCATGAAAGCCATGGTTTCGGAAAAGTCCGTCTCGGAGGTTATTAATGATGCCCTCAGAATAGCCCTCGAAGAGGATGCCGAAGACCTCGCCGCTTTTGAAGAACGGAAGGATGAACCGGATATTTCTTTTGAAGAAATGGTTAAAAGGCTCAAGTTAGATGGCCGTATATAAGGTCAATATCAAGCCATCGGTAAATAAGGACTTTAAGCCAATCCCTGATAAAGATTTGAAGAAGATTGTAAAACGCATACAAGCACTGGCAGTGAATCCGCGCCCGCCGGGTTGTGAGAAGCTTACCACACGGGATAGGTATAGGATTCGCCAGGGAGATTATCGTATTTTATACACGATAGATGATAACGAACTCATAATTAGGGTATTGCAAGTCGGTCACCGTAGAGATATCTACAGAATTAGTGAGCAAAAAGCCGGATATGAAACAGGCGTGAACACTGCATAAACTCCTGAAAACCTCTCTTGCTTTCCCCTTTTTCTTTAGCTATACTCGAATCAAGGCGTTCATTTTCAGGAGGTGCTGCTATGAAACGTATTTTATGGCTCGGCATCGTTCTCATATTGCTCGCCGTTGTTATCGGCCTGGCCGGCTGTGAAGGCCCGGGTTTGCGCATAAAGTCGCCGGAAGGCTTTATCTCCAGCCAGCAAAGCGGCATCTGGGTGACCGGCGAGGGCAAGGTGACCGTCGTGCCGGACGTGGCTATCCTGAACGTGGGCGTGGAGGTCCAGGCGGATTCCGTGGCGCAGGCGCAGGCTGAGGCCGCCTCTGCTTTGAACGCTATCAATAACGAGCTGAAAAACCGCGGCGTCGCCGATAAAGATATCCAGACCCAGTACTTTAATATTTCTCCGGTCAGGACTTATGTGCCGGATACCGGCGAGGAAAAGCTCACCGGCTATCGGGTGACCAATATGCTGACGGTCAAAGTCCGCAAGGTCGAGGACACCGGCGCTATCATCGATGCCCTGGCCGGCGCCGGAGGCAACTATATCAGAATCGATAACGTCTACTTCACCGTCGACGACCCCGTCCCGTTCCGCAAAGAGGCGCGGGAAAAAGCTCTGGCCGACGCCCTGGAAAAAGCCCGCCAGATTGCCGATAAAGCCGACCTCGACCTGGGCGACCCCACCTATATCAACGAAAACGTTAGTTTTTACCCCTATCCCGTCCCTGTCGCCTATAACATGGCCGTGCCGATGGGGGGAGGCACTTCCGTTAGCCCGGGGGAAATGACCATCACCGTTCAGATGCAGGTCGCTTACGATATCGAATAAGCTTGGGGCTGGGGCCTTCATCGCCGGCGTTTGCGCGCGTCTTATGGCAAGTGCTAGAATGACAGTAGGCGGATAAACCTGCCTGGATAGGACCATGTTTACCGGGATAATTCAAGAAGTAGGGGATATTGTCTCTGTCACTAAAGACAGACTGGTGATTGCCGCCGGTCGGGCGCTGCAAGGACTGCAGAACGGCGGCAGCATCTCTGTCAACGGCGTCTGCCTGACGGTCACCGCGTTTGATGACAGGTCCTTCTCCACGGATATCATGCCGGAGACGCTTCAGAAGACGAACCTCGGTCGACTCCGTCCCGGCGATAGGGTCAACCTGGAAAGGCCGCTGGCTTTCAACGGGGAGATTGGCGGCCATCTGGTGCAGGGGCACATCGATGATACCGGGGAGGTCGTCCGGATTGCCCGTGACGGCGAAGCCCTGCTCATGACGTTCCAGGCCAGGCCGGAGATAATGCGCTATATTGTACCTAAGGGCTTTATCGCTGTGGACGGCGCCAGTCTTACCGTAACGGCTAAAGACGCCGGCACTTTTACTGTGTCTATTGTGGGGTATACCCGGGAGCATACCATCCTGGCGGATAGGCAGCCGGGCGATATCGTGAATCTGGAGGTCGATATCATCGGTAAGTACGTGGCGGAGCTCTATGGGCCGCAGCGTCCGGGTATTACCGTGGATTTTTTACGGGAGCACGGTTTTACGGTAAACTGACGGTTATTGAATATCGGGAGAAAAATGGGACTGGCAACTATTACTGAGGCAATTGAAGATATTAAAGCTGGTAAGTTCGTTATCGTGGTGGATGATGAGGAACGCGAGAATGAAGGCGACCTCGTTATGGCGGCGGAAAAGGTCACCCCGGAAGCCATTAACTTCATGGCGAAGTACGGGCGCGGCCTTATCTGTATGCCCATGACCGGCGAGCGACTTGACGCGTTACGCATTCCTATGATGGCGAGCAATAATACGTCCCATTTCGGGACGGCTTTCACCGTTTCCGTCGAGGCGAAACACGGCACCAGCACCGGCATCTCGGCCTCCGACCGGGCGAAAACCGTGCAGACCCTCGTCAACCCGAAGACCCGGCCCGAGGATATCGCCATGCCGGGGCACATGTTCCCCCTCAGGGCCCGCGACGGCGGTGTGCTGGTGCGGGCGGGGCAGACCGAAGCCACCGTCGACCTCGCCCGGCTGGCGGGACTCTACCCGGCCGGCGTCTGCTGCGAGATTATGAACGAGGACGGCACCATGGCGCGGTTGCCCCAGCTCAAGGCCTTCGCCAAAGAGTTCGACCTCAAAATCGTCAGCGTCGCCGACCTTATTGCTTACCGTTTCCGCCACGAGCGGTTGGTCACCCGCGTGGCGGAAGCCAGGCTGCCCACCCAGTTCGGCAACTTCAAAGTCATCGCCTATAAAGCCAGCACCGACCCCGACGAGCATCTGGCCCTGGTGCTGGGGGATGTGGCTACCGACGAGGCTGTGCTGGTGCGGGTGCATAGCCAGTGCCTCACCGGCGACGTTTTCCATAGCCTGCGGTGCGATTGCGGCGAGCAGATAGAAATGGCGATGAAGCGTATCGCCGAGGAGGGGCGGGGCATCGTCCTCTATTTACGGCAGGAAGGCCGCGGTATCGGTATCCATAACAAGATTAAAGCCTACGCTTTACAGGATAAAGGCATGGATACCGTCGAAGCCAATATCTCCCTCGGCTTTAAAGCCGACCAGCGCGACTATGGTATCGGCGCGCAGATACTGGCCGACCTTGGCGTGCGCAACATGCGCCTGATGACCAACAACCCCAAGAAGATGAGCGGACTGGAAAGCTACGGGCTGAAGATTGTGGAGCAGCTCCCCCTCACCACCCAGCCCAATCCGCATAACCGCCGCTACCTCCAGACCAAGCAAAAAAAGCTCGGGCACCTTTTGAAAGTGCCGGATAACGACTATTAAATAGTTAAGGAGACGCTGATGGGTAAAGTTTATGAAGGCAACTTAATCGGCAAGGGGTTGAAGTTCGGCGTGGTGGTATCGCGTTTCAA
>CAYXOZ010000104.1:0-5690 GCA_964467135.1 uncultured Dehalococcoidaceae bacterium | reverse complement strand
TGAAAGTGGCAAGTCAACTGGGTAAAAGATATCGCTGCAGCGTTTGTGGTACGGAAGCTCTTTGCACCAAGGCCGGTGACGGCGAATTGACCTGTGACGGCAAACCCATGGAGGTACAGGAAGCCAAACCTATTCCCTCCTCGGACTAAACGGGCGCCGGTCGTTAGAAAAAAGCCAGAACCGGAAAAGCATGACATGGCCAGAATACCCCTCTCCCGCGGGGAGAGGGGTAAATTTTTTCCGGGACGGCTGGTTCAGGCGGCTTTTTCCGTTTTGGGGGCGGGTGGGGGCTGGGCAGCGCCCTGGTTCAGCTTTTTCATCAGCCGGGCTTTGCGGCGGGCGGCGTTATTGGCGTGCAGCATCTTCTTCTCCGCAGCACTATCCAGAGAGCTCACCGCCACTTTCACGGCCTCGCTGGCGGCTTTGAGGTCGCCGGAAAAGATTAGTTTCTCCGCCCGGGTGATATTGGTCTTTACCTCACTGCGCACGGACTTATTACGCTGCTGCCTCCGCGAGGAGGCCCTTGCCTGTTTCATTGCCGATTTACTTGCCAAGATTTACCTCCGTTTGTTTTTTTGCTTTGTTGCCGGTCGGCGGGGACGGCGCCACCGTGGCGCCCTTCCCGATGGGCTCAACCCCCACCCGGCTGACGCTGAGGACCCCCTTAACGCCGTCTATCTTCTTTAGAATCTGGCTCAGTTGCGCCAGCCCTTTCGTCTCCAGAGTCAAAAACATGGTAACGTTCTGGCCGTCGCTATCGGCGACGTTCACCGACGTGATGTTCACTTTTTCCTCCGCTACCACGGTGGTCACATCGCGCATCAGGCCGACCCTGTCCCAGGCTTCGACCTGGATGCCGACCGGATAGAAGTGGTCGCCCTGCCCCCAATCCACCGGGACCAGCCGTTCTTTTTCGTCTTCGTTGACGATATTATGGCAGTCCTGCCGGTGGATGGAGACGCCGCGACTGCGCGTGATGTAGCCGATGATTTTATCGCCGGGAACGGGATGGCAGCACTGGGCGATATTGGTCATCAGGTCGCCGACGCCGAGCACCTGCACCGAGGAACCGGTCGCGCTGGGCGCGGTCACCTCGGCGATATCCAGCGCCTTCTCCTCCTGGGCGGCCAGTTTCAGGACGATTTGATGGGAGGATATGGTGCCCGCCCCCACCGCCGCCAGGAAATCGTCCAGGCTTTCATATTCGAACAGCTCGGCCAGGGTCTGTCGCTCCGTTTTGATGCCGAGCCGGCGCAGCTCTTTGTCCAGGATTTGCTTGCCCCGCTCGATGTTCTCCGTCCGTTCCTGCTTGTTGAACCACTGGCGGATTTTCGTCCGGGCGTGGGAGGTGCGGACATAGCCCAGATTGGGATTGAGCCAGTCCAGGCTCGGGCCGCGGGGGGCCTTGGACGAAATAATCTCGACGATGTCCCCGTTCTTCAGCTCGTAGCTAAACGGCTCCAGCTTGCCGTTTATCTTGGCCCCGACGCAGCGGTGCCCCAGGTCCGTGTGGACGCGGTAGGCGAAATCCAGCGGCGTCGAGCCACGTGGGAGGTCCTTTATCTCGCCGGTGGGGGTGTAGACGAAAACCTGGTCGATGAAGATATCCGTCTTGACGGACTCTAAAAATTCTTCCGCCCCGCTGAGCTCGCGGTGCCATTCGATGAGCTGGCGCAGCCACGCCAGTCTTTCCTCATACTGCATATCGATTTTTCCGCCGCTTTTATAGCTCCAGTGGGCGGCCGCGCCGTATTCGGAGACCTGGTGCATCTCGCGGGAGCGGATCTGGATTTCCAGGCGGGTGGTGCCGAGGCACATCACGGCCGTGTGCAGCGCCTGGTAACCGTTGGGCTTGGGGTTGGAAATGTAGTCGTCGAAAGTATTGGGCAAAGGACGCCAAAGATTGTGAATGATGCCCATGGCGCTGTAGCACTCGTCTTTGCTGTTTACCAGGACCCGCAGGGCAAGGAGGTCATAAATATCGCCGAAGTCCCGTCCCGTCGCCGCATATTTTTCCATTTTCTGATAGATGCTGTACAGGTGCTTGGGTCGACCCGAAATGTCCGCCGCCAGCCCGGCGCGGTCGCATTCTTTCTTCAGTAGCTCGATGGCCCGGTTAATAAACTTCTCCCGCTGGGGGCGCCCCAGGTCGACAAGTCTGGCCATTCGGGCGTGCTCCTGCGGTTTCAGGTACTGGAAGGAAAGGTCCTCGAGCTGCCACTTTAACTCCCAGATGCCCAGTCGGTGGGCCAGAGGGGCATAGATATCCATGGTCTCCTGGGCGTTACGGAGCTGGCGGTCTTTAGGCAGGTGATTAAGCGTGCGCATATTATGCAGTCGGTCCGCCAGCTTGATAAAGACCACCCTCAGGTCCTCCGCCATGGCGACGAGCATTTTTCTCAGGTTCTCCGCCTGGGACGCGCTGGCCGGCGCCCCGGAGGTGGTGGTTAATGATACCTTGCCCAGCTTGGTGACGCCGTCCACCAGCTTGGCTATTTCCGGTCCGAACTTGGCCGATATGTCCGCTATCGGCAGGTCGGTCTCCTCGGGGATATCGTGGAGCAGTGCCGCCGCTAAAGAGCTGGAATCTAGTTGGAGCTCCGCCAGGATATAGGCGGTCTGCACCGGGTGCTCGATGAAGGGGTCGGTGGAAAGTCGCACCTGCCCCTTGTGCTTTTCCGCGGCAAATTTATACGCCTCTTCCACTACCGCTAGTTTCTCCGGCGGCAGGTATTCTCTGGCTTTTTCCAGTAACCGGTTAAACTCCATGACCTTCCCGTGTCTGAATAGATACGACTGTAATCTCAGTATAGCCCAAAATATGGGGGGTGTAAATGAGGGGGTCACGATTATACCGCCAGGTCCGGAAGGGAGTTAAAAAAGTGATTCTAGACTCGAATCGGATTCAACTCGTGTGTTATTCGATCTTTATGCTTTCCAGCCACTTGACCCACTTGGAGCCGATAGAACCCTTGTCCACGACGCGTAAAGGATAGCCGTGTGCGGGCGGGAGGGTCTGGCCATTGACTTTATAAGCCAGAAAAACGCCGTATTCATTGACATGTTCCAGGGATAGTTTCTGCTGGTATCCGTCTACGGCCGTAAAAGTAACCCAGCTTGCCCCGGACATTAGGCCGGCCTCCGTCAATATCGTACTCAGGGGCACTCCCGTCCACTCGGCGGTATCCTGGAAAAAGCCGGGGCATACGACTACCGCTATTTCGGTCACTGAAGGATACGCCAGTATGTCCTGATAGGTCAGGGAGAGCGGTTTTTTAACGAGTCCGCTGATAGTCAGCCTGTAGGCGGAAATGTCAACATCCTGAGCTTGTCCGGTGACACCCAGCTTTTCAATAGGCGTTAACAGTGGGTTTTCGTTTGGCGTGGCTGTGGGGACAGGCTCTGGCTCCGCCGTTAAGGTGGCCGGGTTTGTATTTTCCGTTGCCGGAGAAACCGGCTCGGCCGCTGCTGTTGCATTCGTCTCCGGCGGCGGGACGTATTCTTTCTCGACTGCAGGGGTTGGCTCCGGCGTCGCTGTGACGGTTGTCTCGGGCGGTGGGATGTAATTCTCCTCAACCGGAAGAACAGGCTCAGTCGCTGTTACTATATTTGTGTCCGGTTGTAGTTCCTCTGAGACCGGCTGGCACGATGCCAATATTAATGTTGCCAGCATTACCAGCAGAATCGAACCGGGAATCAGTAACAACCGCTTGAATCTTCTCACTATATTTATTTTACCATGAATCAGAGATTCGAAATAAAGTACATTAGAATCCATGCATAAAACACCTTTTTGCAAATCTTCGACCGATACTGTATTCTTGCTTTAAGAAAACTCCAAGGAGTAAAAACTTGTACCAGGCGGCGCGGGGAACTACCGACATCCTGCCGGCGGAGCAGCCCTACTGGCGTTATGTGGAAAAAGCCCTCGGGGATATTACGCAGCTTTATGGCTACCAGCGTATCGATACCCCGATATTCGAGGACACCACCCTTTTCCGCCGCAGCGCCGGCGACTACACGGATATCGTCCAGAAGGAGATGTATACCTTCGATGACCGCGGCGGCAACAGCCTTACCCTCAAGCCGGAGGGGACGCCGTCGGTCTGCCGGGCTTATATCCAGCACGGCATGCACAACCTGCCCCAGCCGGTCAAGCTCTACTATATATCCCCCATCTTCCGATACGACCGCCCCCAGGCTGGCCGCTACCGCCAGCATTACCAGTTCGGTGCCGAGGCTATCGGTGAGGCCGACCCCGCCCTGGACGCCGAGGTAGTCGATATGGCCTGGCAGTTATATAAGTCGCTGGGATTAACCAATTTATCACTACAGCTTAACAGCATCGGCTGCAAAGTCTGCCGTCCGGGCTATCTTAACGCGCTCAAGGAATATTACGCCCCTTACACCGGACTGTGTAACGACTGTAAAGCGCGACTTGAGAAAAATCCGCTGCGCCTGCTCGACTGCAAGCAGGAGTCCTGCCAGGACATTGCTCAGAACGCCCCCCGGAGCATTGATAGTCTATGTCCGGACTGCGCCAGTCATTTTTCCCGACTCCAAAAGTACCTCGGACTCCTGGGTATCCCCTATTCCCTCAACCACCGCCTCGTGCGCGGGCTGGACTACTACACCCGTACTGTTTTTGAGGTCCAGCCGCAGGAAGAGGGCGGCCAGAGCACGATAGGCGGCGGGGGCCGCTATGACGACCTCATTGAAGAGCTCGGCGGCAAACCCTCGCCCGCCATCGGCTTCGCCACTGGCATCGAGCGGATGATACTCAATCTCAAAAAGCAGGGCATCACCGCACCTGCTCCCCCCGGTCTCCGGGCGCTCATCGCGTACATGGGGGATACCGGCAGGGAGGCCGCGATAAAGCTGGCGGCGCGCCTCAGGCAGGAGGGCATCAGCGCCGTCTGTACCCTCGGCGAAAAAAGCCTGAAAGCCCAGCTTCGCCAGGCTAACGCGCTGAATGTCCCTTATACGCTGATTATCGGCGAGGACGAGGTAAAGGCGGGCGTGGTAACATTACGGGATATGGCCGGCGCCGCTCAGGAGACGGTCAGGGTTGACAAGCTGGCGTCGCGACTAAAGCAGACCGGGTAGTTTTTTCATCGTCATAAAATTTTAACAGTTGGTCGCTAACATCAGGACGCGCGGGACGTTATAACAGGTGGACGGTTGCGGGTAAAAATTTATGTTAATCCAGGGCGGAAAGGGTTGACAAACCTCCAGAGTGTGCTATATTATGGGGAGTACCTTGATATAGGTATCTATATGGAAGGGGGTGATGCTATGACCTTGACCCGCAAGGGGAGAAGGAGCCAGGACGCTCCACCATCCGTCTCTAAGCAATGTATCTCCGCTAAAAAAGGCAAATAAATGAAAGAATGCCTTCATGCGGGGATATATCATAAAGTAATTCACAGAGACCTGACAAGGAGGAAATAAGGTCGATGAAAAAAGCAATAAAAAAATTCTGGGGTATAGCGCTGGTAGTCGTCATGCTCTCGACTCTCTTCATCGTCGCGACTCCGGCCAGTGCGGCTGACCCCCTGAAATGGAACTACGCCGCGGGCTGGATGTACTTCCCAGGCTCCTGGTGGAACCAGTACCCCGGAAGTGACATCACAGACTTTGCGGTCAGCGCTGATGGCGGAACCTTCTTTGCAACTGTCAGATCCGCCAAC
>CAYXOZ010000103.1:0-5709 GCA_964467135.1 uncultured Dehalococcoidaceae bacterium | reverse complement strand
CCCCTCCGCCGCCGCCAGGTTGATCAGTCGCCCCTCCCCCAGCAGGTACAGGCTGCGCCCGTCCTTGAGGGCATACTCGTCGACCGAGTCACGGATGTGCCGTTTGGTTTTGCTCATGCTCTCCAGGGCCGGGATATTGATTTCCACGTCGAAATGGCCGCTGTTGGCCAAGACGGCGCCGTCCTTCATGACCTCAAGATGCGTTTTATCGATGACTTTTTTGTCGCCGGTAACGGTGATAAAGATATTCCCGACCTTCGCCGCCTCGAGGAGCGGCATGACCTCGTAGCCTTCCATGACGGCTTCCAGGGCGCGCACCGGCTCCACCTCGATGACGATGACATGGGCGCCCATTCCCCGGGCCCTCATGGCGATGCCCCGCCCCGTCCAGCCGTAGCCGCAGACCACCACCTTTTTCCCCGCCCAGAGGATATTGGTCGCCCTGGTGATGCCATCGATGGTGCTCTGGCCGGTGCCGTAGCGATTATCGAAGAGGTGCTTGGTATCCGCCGCATTCACCGCAAAGATGGGGAACCGGAGCACCCCTTCTCTTTCCATGTTGCGCAGGCGTATCACGCCCGTCGTGGTCTCTTCGGCAGCCCCGATGATGTTTTTCGCCAGTTCAGGTCGTTTGGTGAGCACGGTGCTGATGAGGTCGCCGCCGTCGTCCATCATTATTTGCGGCCTGGCCTCGAGCGCCATGAGCAGGCTTTTGTTATATACGTCCACGCTCTCGCCCTTGACGGCGTAAACGGACATGCCATGCTCCTTTACCAGGGCCGCCGCCACGCTATCGTCGGTCGATAGCGGATTGGAGGCGGTCAGGGTAACGCGGGCTCCCCCGGCCTTCAGGGTTATCGCCAGGTTAGCGGTCTCGGTGGTGATATGGGCGCAGCCGGCATAAGATATACCGTCCAGCGGTTTTTCTTTAGCGAAACGCTTCCGGATCAGGCCCAGGACCGGCATCTCACGGAAAGCCCAGTCGATGCGCTGCCGGCCCTTCCCGGCGAGAGAAATGTCCTTGATATTATATTTTCGGGAAGCCATAATCAACTCCCTTCATTGCTTGACTATTGGCAAATCGATTGTTTCGGGTAAATTATATATATTATATCAATTTGCCAATTAACACACAAATTTGGACATCTGGCACATAAACGTGTTCACGCGATTCCCCAGTCGCGGTAGCCCTGCCGGATAATTTCCCCGTACTCTTTAGAGGGCTTGGATTCTTCCAGTTGGCCGGACTTTATATAGGTTACTGCCTGGTGCGGCTGGTTGTCCTCGTCGTAGACGGTCACGTTGAACCGGATATAGCCGGTCTCCCACTTATCCAGCTTCCGCAGGCAGGCATCGGTAACTTCATAGATGGCGCCCCGCACCTTTTCCCCCCGGAAAGGTTTGATGGTGGCTTTGCCGCCGCGCCATTCCCGCGACCACCCGGTAAAAACTATCTTGTAGTTAGGCAGCGTCGCCGTGAATTTGGGCTGGCTGTTCGGGCAGACAGACTTCATCTGCTTTTTGTTCAGGTTGCTGGCGTAAGCGAAATAGTACATCTTACTCCCAGGACTTGCCAATAAATATATTATAGGCGTATCCGCCAATAAAATCGACCAAAAAAACAGGCTTTTACGGTTGACATTGGCGTGCAAATAAATATAACATGTTTACCGAAATAGGTTCTCGTTGATTTATCAGGGGACTTTTTATGCAGAGATTGCTGGCCGTTATCCTGGCCGGGGGCATGGGGGAGCGCCTGAGTATCCTGTCTCAGGAGCGCGCCAAGCCGGCCGTCCCGTTCGCCGGCAAGTACCGGATTATCGATTTTACCCTCAGCAACTGCGTTAACTCCGCCATTCATAATATCATCGTCCTCGCCCAGTACCAGCCGGTATCGTTAACGGAGCATATCGGCATCGGCACCCCCTGGGGGCTGTCGGCCCCCGACCGCAATATCCGCCTGCTCCAGCCGTACCTGGCGCGCGAAGAAGGCCGCGACTGGTATAAAGGGACCGCCGATGCCGTTTATCAGAACCTGAACCGCATCGCCGGGGAAAACGCCGATGAAGTCCTGATTCTCAGCGGCGACCATATTTATAAGATGGATTATTTGCCCATGATCGCCTTTCACCGCAAAAACGAGGCGGACGTTACCCTGGCGGTCACGCCCATGCCTCAAGGCGAGCTGCCGCGTTTCGGTACGGTGATTGTCGATGAAAACGGACGGGTGACCCGGTTCCAGGAAAAGGTAAAAGACCCCTCAAGCAACCTGGTCTCCATGGGCATCTATCTCTTTAATACCCGCACCCTCCGGCAGTGGCTTGAGGCCAGGGAGGGCCATGATTTCGGCCGGGACGTCTTCCCCCGGATGGCGAGCCAGGGCCGAATCTTCGCTTATACTTTCGAAGGTTACTGGCGGGATATCGGGACTCTGGAAAGCTACTGGCAATCTAACATGGAAATTCTCACCATGGCGCAATTATTCCTTTCGGACGCCTCCTGGCCGATTCATACCCGGGAAGGCGAGTGGCCCCCCATAAAGGTCGGCCATAACGCCATCGTGACTAACTCCCTGCTTTCCGCCGGCTGTTTCGTCGAGGGGCGTATTGAGCATTCTGTTATTTCCCCGGGGGTCTGCGTGGCCGAGGGCGCCGTTGTCAAGGACTCTATCATCATGGAAAAAACGCAAATCGGCCGGGACAGCGTTATTGACCGCGCCATAATGGACAAGGAAATTACCGTGGGAGCCAATAGCCAGGTCGGTTACGGGGATGATAACCGTGTTAACCGCCTCAACCCCGGCGTTCTGAGTGCCGGCCTGACCATCGTCGGCAAGAGGACGGTAGTCCCCGCTAGCTACAGGATAGGCCGCAACTGCATTATCTACGATAGCGTCACCGGGGACGATTGGCCGGCGTCGGCCTTAAAGAGCGGTGAGACCCTCAAATCGAAAAGCAAGGTCGGCCGGACCTAGACTTCATCTGATGTCGACCAGCCGGTCGAGTAATTTCTCCACCTCCGCCGGAGAACTCAGAAAATACCCTGCCGCCGATGTATCATTCTCCGGTCCGACGTATACGCTCCAGCCTTCCGGTCGCTGTATCACCTTAAAGGCGTCCTCATCAGTAACGTCATCCCCCAAAAAGATGGTCAGCACTCGTTGCCGGTTTATATTTTTCTTTACGGCGTCGGCAACGGTCTTCACTGCTTTCCCTTTGTCCCAGTCCACCGGCGGCTTTATCTCCCAGACTTTTTTACCGGGAGACAGCACGATTTTTCCCTCTTTCCGCAAGGCTGCGGTGACCCTTTTTACAATCTCCCCCACGCGCCCCACTTCCCCTTTCGCCACCAGCCGGTAGTGCACGCTGATGCTGAGCTCTTTATCCTGTATTATCACGCCCTGGATTTTGTCCAGCTTCGCCGCCAGTCTCCCCGCCAGCCCCTTAATGATATCCCGGCCCGCCGCGGCCGCCGGATTGACGTAGCTCAGCCCCGGCCCCTCTATCTCCAGCCCGTGGTTGCCGGCGTAGTAGATGCCCTTGATACCGACCATCGCCTTCAGTTCTTCGATGGCGCGACCGCTGATAACCCCGACGCTTAAACTAGCTTTTTGCGCCAGGCTGGCGAGCTTTTCCCGGACGGAAACGGATAATATGGCTTCGACGGGGCGGGGCGCGATGGGTGTCAGGGTGCCGTCGTAGTCGGCCAGGAGCAGGACATGCGCTGCTTTAACATCTTTAATAAACTCCGGCCATGCCTTGAAAAGGTGTTCCATCAGCCCTCCGCGACCTCGACGAGGCGGCTTATCAGCGATGCCCCCCATCGGTAGATGTTGTTTTCGGCGACGATTTTCCGCAGGTTTGTCATGCGCTGCCGCCTTTCCGCTTCCGGCATCTCGATGGCTTTCTTTATCGTCCCGGCAAATGCGCCGCTGTCATAAGGGTTGATTATCAAAGCGTCTTTCAGCTCTTCCGCCGCCCCGGTGAATTCGCTCAAAATCAGAACACCGTCGCCGTCGGTGCGGGCGGCGACGTACTCCTTGGCGACCAGGTTCATGCCGTCGTCAAGCGAGCTTACCACGCAGAAGTGCGCCAGGCGTCGTAAAGCGTTGAGCGTCACCGGCGCCAACTGCCGCATCATTGTTATCACCGGCTTCCACGTAGCGGTGCCGTATCTGGCGTTAATCCCTTCGATAAGGTCGTCGATACTTCGCGCCAGTTCGCCGTACACGTCTATTTGCGTCCGACTTGGCATCCCCGCCATGATATAGACCACTTTTCCCCGGTAGTGCGGGTTGTCTTCCAGGAATTTCTCCAGCGCCCGGAAGCGCTCGGGCAGGCCTTTGGTATAGTCCAGCCGGTCCATGCCGAGCCCCACGTATTTCCCCTCCAGGTCTAGCTCCCGGCGCAGTCTGTCCGTTTCCCGTTTGACCTCCTCCGACCCCGCCTCTCCGGAAATGGCATCGAAGTCCACGCTGATGGGGAAAGCCTCGACGCTGGTCGTGTGTTTCGACTGTTCCACCGACCCTTTTCTTAAGTTAATTTTTACGCCCGCGCCGTGCCCGGCGGCTTCCAGGAAATTACGGCAGAAAGATGGTATATGAAATCCGAGCAGGTCGTTGCCGAGCAGTCCTGAAACTATCTCCTCGTGCCAGGGGCACGCCCGCAGCGTCTCGTAGAGAGGCCAGGGGATATGCCAGAACTGCCCGACCGTCAAACGCGGGTTTTGCTCTTTGAGATAGCGGGAAAGCAGGGCGAAGTGGTAGTCCTGCACCAGTACCAGCGCCTTGCGGCCCCCTATTTCCTGCATGACCGCGTCGGCGAAAGTCCGGTTGACCTTCTGATAGGTCCGCCAGTCCGCCTCGTTGAACTCTGGCTTAACCGGGGTCCTGTGGCATAGGGGCCAGAGCCCCCGGTTGGCAAAGCCGTTATAGTAACCTTCTACCTCCGCTTCCGTCAGCCACACTCTCCTCAGCGCGTATTCCGGCTTGTCCGGTGGCACCGCCACTCTATCCCGGGCGTCCACCGTCTGCCGGTCGGCGTCGCCGGTGCCCTGGGCAATCCAGGTGCCCCCGGAAGCGCGTACCACCGGGTCCAGCGCCTCGATCAGCCCGCTGACCGGCTGGTGCCACTCTATCCGGTCGCCGGAAAAAGTGTGGATAAAAGGCTCACGGTTGGATACCACGATAAAGAGCTTACCCGCGAGCTTATCCCGCACCAGGCGGTAGAGTCTTTCTTTATTCCAGCGCATATCGGTCATTTGCCTGATTTCTCTCTATTGTAATTCATCTGCCGTTGATTTTTCCTGTTATCTGTTGGACCCATTTGTATTTTACCGGCCGCCACTTGCCGGCGCTGAAAAGCCTGGGGAAGATGGCTTTGCGCGTCTCCTCGGCGATGAAAAGACCGCCTCCCGCCCCGATAATAATGCCCCACCTCTCCCAGCTGAGGGGCACGGTGTGAAAAGCCTCCTGGAGGAATGGTACATAAACCACGGCGAGTTGCAGGAGTATCGCCAGCGATACCGAGCCCACCAGCCAGCGGTTCTTAAAAATTCCCAGGCGGAACACGGTGAGTTCATCGTGGCGAGCGTTGAAGGCGCGGAACCACTCGAAAGTAACTATGGTGCAGAAGGTAATCGTCCGCGCTTCTTCAATGCTGAACCTCGCCTGCGCCCAGTTGAAGACCAGGAAAGCGCCGGCGCCCATCA
>CAYXOZ010000102.1:0-5776 GCA_964467135.1 uncultured Dehalococcoidaceae bacterium | reverse complement strand
TCAAACTTCAACGCGACCCCATCCTAATTTAAATAATCTCGACCACAGTAAAATCAGCACCAACATAACGGGAATATTGATAACAATCATCACCCAGGACGGAGCATCGGGTAGTGCCACTACCTGGATAGCAGTCACGAACAGGTTGATCAAAGCCAGCGGGAGAAGGAACTTCCACGCCAGCGCCATAAGCTGGTCGATGCGGACGCGGGGGAAAGTGGCGCGCGTCCAGACCATCACGCCGAAAACGACCAGCGTTTTCAGGATAAACCACAGCCAGGGCGGCAGCAGCGGGCCGCGCCAGCCGCCCAGGAAAAGGGTGGTAATGATAGAGGACATGGCGATAGCCTCGGCGTACTCAACGAGATAAAACATGGCGAACTTCATGCCCGAGTACTCGGTATGGAAGCCGGCGACAAGCTCCTGGTCCGCCTCAAAAAGGTCGAACGGGGAGCGGTTAATCTCGGCGCAGGCGGCGGCAAAGAAGAGCAGGAACCCCAGCGGCTGCAACAGGATAAAGGGGATATCCTGGGCCAGGACGATTTGATTAAGCGAAAGCGAGCCGGCCACCAGCACCACGCCGACGATAGACAGCACCAGCGGTATTTCGTAGCTAACGACAGCGGCCACGGCGCGCATGGCGCCCAGCAGGGAGTATTTATTGCTCGAGCCCCACCCCGCCATGAATACTCCGACGGTGGTCACCGAACTCACGGCGACAACATACAAAATGCCGATATTGAGGTCGGCCAGGAGGGCGCCGTTCTGGAAAGGCACCACGGCGAAAATCATCACCACGGGGACGAAAGCGATGAGCGGGGCCAGCCAGTGGACGACCTTATCGGCAGCGGACGGGACGATATTTTCCTTGAGCAGCACCTTGACGGCGTCCGCCACAGCCTGGAGGAGACCGAAGGGACCGGTGCGGTTAGGGCCGAGGCGCGACTGCATCTTGCCCAGGACACGGCGCTCGATATAGATGGCGCCCATGACCATGATGAGCACGAAAGCGATGAGGACGACGGTAAAGAAAAGCCAGTGCCACCAGTAGCCGCCGGGCCAGTCCGGCGGGACGGACTTCAACACAAAAGGACTATAGAGAGCATAATCAATAAACGCCACTATCTATCCACCTCACCCATGGTAATATCGATGCTGCCGAAGATAAGAATGAGGTCGGCCACCTTCCAGCCTTTGACCATCTGGCGTAGGGCGGAGAGGTTGATAAGGCTGGTGGGCCTGACGTGCACGCGGTAAGGGGCAATAGAGTTATCCGACACGATATAGTAACCCAACTCGCCCTTGGGCGCTTCGAGGTGGGCATAGGCATCGCCGGCGGGGGGGCGGACAAGGTGGGGAACATCGGCTTTAACGGGGCCGGCAGGTATGCCCTTCATGGCCTGGGAGATAATGCGCAGGCTCTGGCGCATCTCTCCTATCCTAACGCGGTAGCGGTCATAGCAATCGCCGTCCTCGCAGGTCGGAATATCGAACTCAAAGCGGTCGTAAATAGAATAGGGGTCGTCCTTGCGTAAATCGCGTTTAATGCCGCTGGCGCGGGCGACGGGACCGGAGATGCCGCAGTTGATAGCCACGTCCGCCGGCAGGACGCCCACGCCCTTGGCGCGGGCCAGCAGGATTTCATTCTGCTGAAGGAAAACGTCGTATTCGTCGATAAAGCGTGACAGGCGGTCGACGAGCTTGGCCAGCGCGGGCAGGAACTCCGCCGGGATGTCCTGAGAGACGCCGCCGATACGCATATAGTTGTAGGTCAGGCGCTGGCCGCACACCATTTCAAAGAGGTCGACAATCTTCTCCCTCTCGCGGAAGGCGTGCATAAAAGGCGTGTAGTAAGCGCCGGCGTCGTTCAGCATGGAGCCGACGGCGACACAATGGTTGGCAAGACGCTGCAACTCCGCCATGATAACGCGGATGTAGTCGGCTCGCTCCGGCACCTTAATCCCCGCCAGCTTTTCCACCGCCAGGCAGTAACCCAGGTTATTGCTCATGGGGCTGATATAGTCAAGGCGGTCGGTGAGGGGAATAAAGCCGGTATAGGTGCGCTCCTCGGCGAGCTTCTCGATGCCGCGGTGGAGATAGCCGAAGACCGGCTCAATATCCAGCACCACCTCGCCATCGAGGGTGGTCCTCATGCGGAAGACGCCGTGGGTGCTCGGGTGGAGGGGCCCGAAGTTCAGGACAAAAGGCTCGGTCTGGAGCGTCATCTCGGCGGTAGTCACCGGTTAAAATCCTTTCGCAGGGGATAACCCGGGAAACCTTCCCAGAGGAAAATCCTCTTCAGATTAGGGTGGCCTTCGAACTTAATGCCAAAAAGGTCGAAAATCTCGCGTTCCTGGAAGTCCGCCCCCTGCCAGAGCGAAACGACCGAAGGCACAGAGGGACTGGCGCGGTCATAGCAGCGCACCTTGAGAAAGATAGAGTGATTATGCTTCAGGGAGGTCAGGTGATAAACGACCTCGAAATAGCTGTAATAATCGACGGCGGTAACAAAGTTCAGATAGTCGAAGTCGAAACCGGGGGTGTTTTTAAGATAAGCCGCCACCTCCAGAAGGGACGCAGCATTTACCAGCACGCTATCCTTCCCAGCTTCCGAAAGGCTGCCGGGGAATTTCTCCGCCAGTTTAGCGATTACGTCTTTAGCCAACAGAGCGACCGTCATTTACGCTTACCTTTACAGTCGGGGGATTGCCGGCAACTTAATTTTCGGCAGCTCGGACAGGTCCGGCACCACCTTAGCCTTAGCGATTTTCTTCTGGAGTAAACGGATACCGTAAATCAGGGCTTCGGGGCGGGGAGGGCAACCGGGCACGTAGACATCCACCGGGACGATTTTGTTATAGCCCGGCACCACATTATAAGAAGAGCGGAAGATGCCGCCGCTCACACCGCAGGCGCCCATGGCGATGACCCACTTCGGCTCCGCCATCTGGTCGTACACGCGGCGGACGACCGGCGCCATTTTCCAGGTCAGGGTGCCGGCGGTAATCATGAGGTCGGCCTGGCGCGGCGAAGCCCTAAGGATTTCCATGCCGAAGCGGGAGAGGTCGAAACGGGGGCCTTCGGCGGCGATAAGCTCGAAGGCGCAGCAGGCGGGGAAACAGATGACCGTCCACAGCGAGGAACGCCGACTCCAGTCGATGGCGGTATCGAGGGTGGTCAGGAAGATATTGCGTTTCACCTCTGCCTCGAGCCAGGCATCGGGGTCGGGAATCGAGTCGACGCTCCTGGCCTTAGTCTCCTCGATGACCTGCCCCTCATGCCGGTCGAGTTCGGCGTCCGGGTAGATATAGTCGGGTTTATCTATTTCCATTCCAGCACTTTCTTCTTCCAGGCGTAAACATAGCCGACGAGGACGATAAGAACAAGGACCAAAACGGCATAGAGGCTGAACGCGCCCAGCTCCCGCAGCTGCACGGCCCAGGGATAGAGAAAGATGACCAGGACATCGAGGGCGAGAAAGACCAGGGCGTAGAAATAATAGCGGAAATTGAAACGCACCCAGGTCTTGCCGATGGTCTCCATGCCGCACTCGAAGACGGAGTTCTTGACGGGGCCGGGATTGGAGGGGACGATTTTAAGGACCTTGAGGACAACGGGAATAACCACCATGAAAAGGGCGAAAAGGACGACGACGACAAAAAACAGCCCGATTAATCCGTAGCTCGCTAACAAGTGTTCCCCTGACTATCGAGTTTGTTTATATATCCGTGCCGGCGGTACTATATACATCGGGTACATAGAGGCCTGAGGCACTGCGAAAGTATAGCATAGAGTTTTTAGAAAATGCAAACGAGAGAAGACCCGTACTACCACTTCGTCCAGCCGAGGCGATAAAAGACCCAGCCCAGGACTATCATCAATATCAAGGGGACGGTAAAGACCTGCCAGAGGTGGATATTCCAGGGATTGCCGGCTACGTTCGTCCCCAGCGCTCCCAGGATGATGGCCGGTATAATCCCCAGGCAGGTAAACACCGCGATCAACCGCATCACTTTATTCATCTGGTAGGAAGTAGTGTTGATGTAAAGGTCAATAAGGGACTGAAGATTATCACGGGCGTTGGCCGCGGTCTCGTGAAGATAGGTGGCTTCATCCATCAGGATATCGAAGATTTTCTCGTGCCTATCGCTAAACCCTTCCAGCGGCACACGTTTGGTTGAAATTACAGAAATGATTTCTTTCAGGTGGAGCAGCGAAGGGACAAGCTGGTTGACTTCTTTGCGGAGGTTGAAGGTAACTTCGAGAAAATTGGAGGGGCTTTTTTCAAAAGGAACGCTTTCCAGGGCGATGAGCTCCTGCTCCAGAGCGGAAATTACCTCTTTATCTTTGTCAAGAATGTGCCTGAGCAAGGTATACAGTATGGAAACGACCGCCGGCTCCTGCGGGGTATGAATTTTCCGGGCTTTCTCCAGTATGAGGGAAAACAGGCGCGTTGGAGATTTGGACAAGGTGATGATATTCTGGCCCTGGCAGATAACCAGGATGCCATCTCGCTTTATCGCCAGGCTTCCGGGCCCTTTGTTTAAGGTGTTAAGGTCGGCAATACGGGCGTATATCATCGAATAAGTGTCAAAATAATCGACGCGGGGATAAGCCTCATCCACCAGCTCGTTCTCGAAGAGAATCCGGGGAATACCGAACACCTCGCTGAGTCGGTCGAAATCCTGCTCGGAGACGCAAGAGATATCTATCCACGTATGCAAAGAGTCATGGAGAAAACCCGCCAGCTGGTCGTAGCGGACGTCTTGATAGACATTTTCCAGAGTCCCGTCCATAACGCGGACCTCGGAGGAAGGTTTCGTGTCGCATTTCTCTACCGGAGCAGCGGCGGACATCTCTATTTTTCTATCGATAGCCCTGCCGCCGAGGGCAAATACCCGCGCCAGCCGGACCAGCCGAAGCACCGGGAAAGTAAGACCGAACTCAGTGGCAAAGACCGGCAGGAGGGTCACCAGCGGCAGCACGATAATGAAAAGGTCGAGGAGGTGCCACGGATTAATAATGTGCTTCAGTACATCACGGGCGAAAACCGTCTTGAGGACGTATTCCAGGATAAATACAGCCAGGATAGCGTAATCGATGACTTTAAACGACGCGTCCAGGGAGGCCGGCAGGGTGACAAAGATGGGAACCAGCACTACCGGGGCCATGATAGCCGCCAGGAATATCATCAGGCTATCCGGCAGCAGTAGATTAATACTTTCCCGTATGCGCTTCTTGCGGTCCGGTTTTTCTTCAGTGAGAGAATCGAGCTTCTTTAGAGAAGCGACCATGCCACCCCCTGCATAATTTCCGGGTATAGTATGGCACAAACGATGTTTTTCAGCAAAAAGAGGATTTTTGTTGTTCCGGGTGCACCTGGTTATTTTTCTTACTCACCCTCTGTATCCCCCTCTCGAACAGGATTATATTCAATACTCTTAAATTGGGTGTTCAAGAGGGGGAGATAATTTGAGAGGGGGCTGCGCCCCCTCTCGCTGCGCACTCCCGCCCGGAGAAAGTGAGTAAATTGAGGGAGTTATGAAGAGGGGTCATGACCCCTCTTTCTTTTCCTTCCCCCTCTCCGCCAGCGGAGAGGGGGACAAAGGGGGTGAGGTTACTGGATTCCCGCTTTCGCGGGAATGACGCGAGTGTAGGGCGAACTATCTCAGGCCGTACTTCTTAGCGATTTTTTCCAGGCCGGGCATGGACTTTTCCAGAAGGGCGTCATCGACGCAGTAGACCAGGCGGAAATAGCCGTGCACGCCGAAAGCCA
>CAYXOZ010000101.1:0-5846 GCA_964467135.1 uncultured Dehalococcoidaceae bacterium | reverse complement strand
GCAGCGAACGACCCAGCGCGCTGATGACCCCGGCCGTTACCGTGCTCTGAAACCCTAGGGGATTGCCGACCGCTATCGCCAGCTGCCCCACTTTAAGTCTATCGGAATCGCCGAGATAAGCCATCGGCAGCGCGGCGCCGGAAATCCGTATCAGGGCGATATCCGTCGCGGTGTCCTGCCCGATGACCTCGGCGTCGCAGGTAGTGCCATCCGCCAGGCTCACCTCGACGCTGCTGGCATCCTCGATAACGTGGCTGTTGGTGACAATATACCCGTCGGGCGTGATGATGACGCCGGAGCCGCTGCCTTCGTACTCCTGGGGAGAACGACCCCGTCGCGGAGCCTTTTTCTTTACCCGTACGTGCACCACGGCCGGGCCTACCTTGACCACAACTCCCGTTACCGCTTTGGAATAAGCGTCGAGCAGTTCCGTATCCCCACCCTCTTCCGTTTTCAGCGGACTTCCCGCGTCCAGAGACGGCGAAGAGTTGATATATTGAAGCGAATAATCCATTAAATTGTTGTTATTAATGTTAACACCTCTACTTTAATGTTATCGCAAAATTTTTCGGGATGCAAAAGAAGCAGAAGAGCAACAATCTGGATGAAATAATGACGTAATATACAGGCTTAGGCGGCTAGCACTTGACCGCGTTTACCCCGAGGTATTTCCCCACGAGTTCCATGGCGCAGTACTGGCCGCACATGGAACATGCCGGGCCCGCCGTGGAACGCTGCCGGTGGATCCTGCCGAACTTCTCCGGGTCGAGAGCAAGCTTCGCCTGCCCTTCCCAGTCGAGGCGTTTGCGCGCCAGGGCCATCTGTTTGTCCCTTTCCCGGGCGCCCTTGACGCCCTTGACGATATCCGCGGCGTGGGCGGCGATACGCGAAGCCATCACGCCTTCCCTGACATCATCGATATCGGGGATGGCAAGATGCTCCGACGGCGTGACATAGCAAAGGAAGTCGGCCCCGTGCATGGCGGCGATAGCCCCGCCGATGGCGCTGGTGATATGGTCGTACCCCGCGGCGATATCGGTCACCAGCGGACCCAGCACGTAGAACGGCGCGCCTTTGCAGAGGGCCTTCTGGAGTCGGACGTTGGTCTCTATCTGGTCGAGCGGTATATGGCCCGGC
Organism: uncultured Dehalococcoidaceae bacterium; assembly: GCA_964467135.1. Lineage (GTDB taxonomy): Bacteria > Chloroflexota > Dehalococcoidia > Dehalococcoidales > RBG-16-60-22 > JBFYTX01. The sequence continues at coordinate 4,709 of CAYXOZ010000101.1, read as the reverse complement.
CCTTCCACCATCACCTGGACGCCGGCGTCCTGCGCCCGCTGCACGAGCTCTCCCAGCGTTATCAGTTCCTCTACCTGCGTTCTATCCGTGGCGTCGGCCAGGCTGCCGGGCCGCATGCCGTCACCCAGGCTCAGGGTCACATCGTGTTCCCTGGCTATATCCAGCAGGCGGTCGTACTGTTCGTAGAGGGGGTTCTCGCGGTCGTTATGCAGCATCCACCCCACGATGAAAGCGCCGCCCCGGGAGACGACGTCGGTCACACGACCCTGCTGTTTGAGCCGGGCGATGGCCGACTGCGTCACGCCGCAGTGCACGGTAATGAAGTCGACTCCGTCACGGGCGTTGTCCTCGACGGCGGCGAAGATATCGTCGGCGGTCATTTTCACGATGGCCCCGTGCTTTTCAATAGCCCCGATACCCGCCTGGTAAATCGGCACCGTGCCGATAGGCCGGGCGCTGGCGGCGAGAATCGCCCGCCGGATGGCCGGTATGTCCCCGCCGGTGCTCAGGTCCATGACCGTATCCGCGCCGGCAGCTATGGCTACCCGCAGTTTGTCCAGCTCGGTAGTGACATTACCGAAATCGGAAGAAGTCCCGATATTGGCATTGACCTTGGTGGCAAGTCCCTCCCCGATGCCGCAGGGGACGAGATTTAGATGGCGCATGTTGGCCGGAATTACTATCTTCCCCTCCGCCACGCGCTGCCTGACTATTTCTGCGTCCAGCCCCTCGGCCCGCGCCACCGCCTCCGTTTGCGGTGAAATATTGCCCTTCCTGGCTATTTCGAGCTGTGTCATACCAACCACCCCCTTAAAAAACAATAACCAGAGGCTGGACTGACCCCTGGTTTCAAGTAAGGCCGCTTCCCTACGCTCGTATTACCGAGTTCAGGTTCCAAGGGTCCCCCGATTTTCATCGGGGTCTCAGCCCTGAGCACCCCTAGCGGTTATTCTTTATTATATGCTCCCACGAGGCGGGAAGTCAAATATGGGCGTGTACTGACGCTAGCTCTTTTTAGCCCTTTTTTCGAACGATGAACAATATGTTCTCGTCAAACCAGCGGATTTGTTGAGGGTCTTCAAATTCGCTCTTGATGTTTATCGAAAATTCTTTCAATCCCTCTTGGAGTTCTTCAGGCGAGTACATTAAAAAAGTAGAATAATGGTGGGACTTAGCGCGCTCTAACAACTGTTCCAGAGCTGCTAATCGACTATAGGCAAAGAACACTATCGATTCAATAGCGAGATTAGCAACTGCCTCTATTGATTGCTTCATTTCATCCAGAGAATACAGGCGGGTTTCCTTTTCGTTAAACTGGGGGAAATACTGTCCCCAGATGTTCTTCTCGTTTTGTTCGCGGAGTCTCGTATAGACAAAGAGGTAACCGACGCTTTTCATCACTCTGACGCTCTCATTCAAGAAACCTGTTAAATTAAAGTGGTGGATGGCATTAAATGTGCACACACAGTCCATACTGTTATCTCGTAATGGCATGGTTTCTGCTGTGGAACGTTTCACCGAGTAATTATTGATATCGTGTTTGTCCAAATATTTGGTGAGAGACTTTAACATTTCCGTGTTGGCATCTAAACAGGTTAGTCTGAGTTTATCACCCAGATACTTGAAAAGGAGCAGGTCGTATCTTCCGGTACCACACCCTACGTCAACAGCTTCGATATGGTCCAGGTTGCTCAGTTTATTAACAATTACAGATATGGGTTCTGAATCGGTTGTTCTAAGGTTGCGGTATTTCTTGGCGACACGGGAAAAATGTTTATCCATCGCTAGTGGTGGTTTGATATTACCATTTATCCGGTGAACAATGTCGGCGCACATTTTATCCCTCCCAAGTAAAAATATTCCTCGCAGGACGATATTCCGAAGGATAGAGAGGTCTTATTTAGCGGCTACCCTGTTTAAGAATCGTAAGATGTATGCGCAAATATTTAGATAATACCGATTTGATGTGGCTCTGTCATTATGCCCAAGTTATACTGATTTGTCAATGTGTTTTTGATAAAATTTTTATTACATTTTTGCCTCGAACGGCAGCGTCCATCTTGAGCCGGAGTTGTTCAGGAAAAACCGCTCGCCGAACTCCTGCGCCAGGTAAGCCGAGGCCTCGAAGCCGGTGCAGTGAGAGACCCCCAGGTACTGCACGCCCATGTCTTTCAAATCCGCCGCCGTCCTCACCAGCCGCTCCCGCGTCGCATTAAGCAGGTGCGTGCCGCCTATCGCCGCGTATATCAGCTCTTTGCCGGTTAGCTTTTGCGCGTGTTTCAGGGTGTTAATCATGCCGTGGTGGGCGCAGCCGAGAATGACCACCAGCCCGTAATCAGCGTCGATGACCAGGGCGAGGTCGTCTTTCAGCTCGTCGGGCAGCATCTCCCCGGTCTCTTTATCGAACAGGCCCGTATCGATTTCTTCATAGTCCGTGAGCATGGGTATCTCTCCGGTGGTAAGAAAACTATGGGTAATGCGCACCGGTTCCCGGGTCAGGTTGAAGCGCGCCCCCAGGTTCTCCAGCAGCTCGCGGCGGAAGGGCAGCCCGCTGAACTGCTCCCGGTTCTTCCGCCGACTGTACTTGGATGCCCAGATATCCGGGTGCGCTATCACCTCCACTTCTTTCTTCATCCTCATCAGCACGTCGCGCAGCCCGCCGGTATGGTCGCGGTGGCCGTGGCTTATCACGATTTTGTCGATGGTCGCCAGGTCGATGTCGAAAAGCTGGGCGTTGTTCACCGCGACGGTGCCCATGCCCGTGTCAAACAGGACTTTCATGCCGTCGGCTTCGATGAGCATGCTGAGCCCCCACTCCGCCAGGTAGCCCATCTCCGCGGTGTTTTCGTTCAACGTGGTGATTTTTATCTCCATGTTCCCTCCTCCCGGTTTAGAGTAGCTCATCTAAACCGGCGCAATCAACAGTCGCAGCGCGACGATAGCCAGTCCGATGGCCAGCAACCTCACGATGAGGCTTCCTTTGACCCTCTGGGAAACGCGCGCGCCGAACTGTGCCCCGATGACTGCCCCGGCCGAGAGCACCGCCACGCGGCCGATATCGCTGCTGAATGTCCCGGCGATAATGTGGGTGATTATCGCGGCAAAGGTGCTGATCGCCACCACGAAATGTGAGGTGGCGGTCGCGATGTGTATCGGGAAGAAAAATAGCTGGGTCATGGCGGGGACATGGATAATGCCGCCGCCGATGCCGAGCAGCCCGGAGATTATACCCACCGCTAAAGCGATTACCAGCGCCAGCGGCAGGTTAAAAGAGTAGCTGTAGCTGTTGCCCTGCTTGTCGGTAATATGCCGGCCGGACGGCCACTTCAGTAAAAAATCCGCGGTTATCTTTTTTTCGGGACGCAGCAGCAGGTAGGCCGAGACGACTATAAGCAAAGCCCCGAAGACGTATTGAAATACTCCGCGACTCAGGAATTCGATAATATAAGCCCCGAGAACTGCCCCCGGTATGGCCACCCCGGAAAAAAGCAATCCCGACCGGTAGTCGATGCGTTTGAGTCGCCCGTAGGCTATCGAGCCGGAAAAAGCGTTAAAAAAGGCCACGGTCAGCGTGATGCTGGTAATCGTGGCCGGCGTCTCCTCCGGGTAAAGAAAAAACAGGATGGGTACCAGCAGAAAACCGCCGGCCACCCCGATTATCGTGCCGAAGACCCCGATAAATATTCCGATAAAGGCCAGCAATACCCAGATAATAAGTTGCCCCCTTAGCGCCCCAGCTTTTCCCGGACGGCTTTGACTTTTCCCTCGATAGTTAGCGGCTTATCGCGGCGCTCATCGATGCGTAGGGTGGTCACCACCCTTTGCGCGCCGGCGTCGAAGGCGGAACGGTGCATCCGCTGCGCCAGCGCCAGCAGCTTATCGAGCTCCCCTTCGATGATGGTGTTCATGGCGGTCAGTTCGTACTTAATGCCTGGCTCGTTTTGCAGGATTTTTACTGCTCCGGCCACAAATTTACTGACCGAAGGCGACCCCGTCCCCACCGGCACCACACTGATATCGATCATAGCCATATTATCACCTCCGCTACTCTATTTTATTGCGAAGTCGTTTGTAATACGTCTCGCCGGCATAAAGTGCCGCCAGCGGATTGTGCCCGAGCACCCGGTCTTTCACCGCCAGGACCGTCAGCGGCACATCGCAGTATTTAATGAAAAGGGTATCGTGGCCGATACAGAGTCCCAGCATGATGGCCAGGTCCACTTTAGACTTGTTGATAATCATCGCCTGGACGATGGGATTGCACATGGTCTCCCACGCCTCGGGACCCACTATCTTTTCTTCCGGCTTCACGCCGATTCTCTCCTTGGGGACTGCCCCCGTTTTGCACTGCACGGAGACAACCTCGAACCCGTTGTTCTCCAGGATTTCGGTCAGGAGACCGGCCTCGTAAGCCAGTCCCCCGCAATGTGCCACTCCTAGTCTTTTGTAGCCGCATTTCCGGGCGAACTGAATCAATTCCTCGATACGGGGCAGCTTTGTCCTGAGGCCGTCCGGCAGGCGCTCGTAGCACTGGAACTCCTGCACCGATGCCAGTCGTGCAAACTCCTTCACCGGCGATTTATCGTACTCCGCCAGCGCCAGCGCATAAACTTCCGGCATCAGCTTCATCGGACAGAAATTCGGCCCTTTCTCCAGGACGGGTTTATCGCCGGCTTTACCGCCGCGGTTTTCACATATCCTGGTAGCGC
>CAYXOZ010000100.1:0-5849 GCA_964467135.1 uncultured Dehalococcoidaceae bacterium | reverse complement strand
GGAAGTCCGATTCTTACCTGCCCTAAAGTACTAATACCTCAGGTCCAAACTCCAAAGATTGAGATTTTACCCCGAACGTCATAAAATAGAAAGGACACCTGTCACGTAAAAATAAGCTACAGGAGCATGATGAAGACGAGGATTTTAATCGCAGACGACCATGCCATGCTGAGGGAGGGCATGCGTAATCTGCTCTCGCAGGAGAAGGACTTCGAGGTGGTGGGGGAGGCGGCCAACGGGGAAGAAGCGGTAAGGCTGGCGAGGGAGCTGAAACCGGACATCGTCATCATGGACATCGTGATGCCCAAGCTGAACGGCGTCGAGGCGACCAAACAAATCAAGCAGGTAAGCCCGTCGACGGCGCTGCTGATACTGACGGCCTATAGCGATATCCGCTACATCATCGGTCTGCTCGAGGCCGGCGCCTGCGGCTACCTGCTCAAGAACTCCCCCGGCAAGGAAGTCGTTAAAGCCATCCGGGCGGTGCGCGCGGGGGAGTCCGTGCTCGACCCCGAGGTCACCCGCAAGCTGGTGCAGCGCCTGGCGAGTCTCTCCAAGAACCCGGACGAGCGCCAGTCCAACGGCCAGTTGACATCGAGGGAGATGGAAATATTAAAGTGGGCAGCGCGCGGCCTGAGCAACAAGGAAATGTCCGAAAAGCTTTTTATCAGCCTGCGCACCGTCAAAGCCCACATGACCAATATCTTCAATAAGCTCGGCTGTTCCAGCCGCACCGACGCCATCATCAAAGGACTGAAACAGGGCTATATCGACCTTGACGATATGCAATAACCGCCGGAAGGCCAAGCGCCTCGGCAGGGAGATTTTGCCATTTTCTTCCGTTTGTTAAAGCGGGCGTCGGTCATCTTAGCCAATCCCCATCTATGGGCGGTGCTGGCGATGTTTGCCGCCGGCGTCATCTTTCACTATCCGCAGCAGCTACTGGGGATAGAATCGCCTTCACTCCTGTCATCGTGGGGGCTGACGCGGCACGCGGTGGAGCGCATTCTTTTCCTGGTGCCGGTAAGCTATGCCGGCATCTTCCTGGGCCTGCGGGCGGGGCTGGCCAGCCTGGTGCTAACGCTGGTCATTTTTCTCCCCCGCGTTTTCCTGGTTTCCGAATACCGGTACGACGCTCTGCTGGAGAGCGTCGTGGTGCTTATCCTGGGGGTAATCGTCAACCTGTGGTTCGAGTCCAAGCGGCGGGAGGGCAAGCTCTACCGGCAGCTCGTGACGCGACTGGAAGAGTCCGAGCGGGGCATGACCGTATCCGAGCAGAAATACCGCTACCTTTTCGAAAACGCCAGCGACGCCATCTGGGTGCAGGACGTCAACGGGCTTTTCGTCGACGGGAACCGGGCGTTCGAAAGGATGACGGGGTTCAGTCGGGAGGAACTGAAAGGGGTACAGCTTGCAAAGTTTCTCAGCGAAGCCTCCCTGGCCCTGGCCAGAGAAGTGAGGAACAAGCTCGTTAACGGGGCAGAGTTCGAGCAGCCGTACGAGCAGCAGTTTTTCATCAAGGACGGCACAGTCAAGACGGTGAAAATGTCCACCAACGCGATAATGGCCGGGGGGAGGATAAGCGGCTTCGAGCACGTGGCGCGGGACGTCACCCTGGAGAAGCAGCAGCAGGAAAACGTGCGCGCCTATATCCAGCAAATCACCCGCGCGCAGGAAGAAGAGCGGAAACGCATCGCGCGGGACCTGCACGACGACGTCTCCCCCGACATCATCATCCTCATTCAAAAGCTGGACAACCTGACCTCCAATCCGCGTCTCAAACTGTCGGCTATGAAAGAGGGCCTGGAAGGCCTGCGCGGCCAGGCCGTCAAGGCGCTGGAAGCCCTGCGGGCGACAGCACAGGGACTGCGGCCGCGCATCATCGACGACCTGGGGTTGGTGGCCGCCCTCGACTGGATTGCCGAGGCGTTAGAAAAAGACCAGAACATCCAGGCGCAGGTGGAAGCCACGGGCATAGACAGAGAACTATCGCCGGAGACGCAGATAGTGCTCTTCAGAATCGCCCAGGAAGCTTTAAATAACATCCGGAAACACGCCCATGCTTCTAAAGTGAGCATCAGGATTAAAGGCGAGGCCGACCATATTACCATGACCGTGACGGATAACGGCCAGGGCTTCAAAGTGCCGGAGAGGTTCGAGGACATGGTCAGCGCCGGCAGGCTGGGCCTGATGGGGATGCACGAGCGGGCGCGTCTTCTGAACGGAAGCCTGCAAATATTATCGGCGCCGGGGAAGGGCACGGAGCTTACAGTCATACTGCCCTGGCAGATTAAAGATAACGAAGAACGCCTACCCGGTTGAAGCGTCCGGTGCTTCCTCCCGGTAAGCCGGCAAAAAGATAGTAAAAGTGCTCCCCTTGCCGACCTCGCTTTTTACCTCGATGCGGCCGCCGTGCTTTTCGATAATCCCGTAGGAGACAGCCAGGCCCAGCCCCACCCCTTTCTCATCCTCCCGGGTGGTGAAAAAGGGGGTGAAAAGCCGGTCCATGTTCTCCGGGGTTATGCCGTGACCGGTATCGCTGACGCTTATCCTCACCCAGCTGTCTGCCGCCGCAGTCCGCATGGTCAACCGGCCGCCGCTGCCCATAGCCTGGACGGCGTTGACCACCAGGTTGATAAAGACCTGCACGAGCTGGTTGAAGTCCGCCACCACCAGCGGCAGCGCCGGCGCCTCGTCCCTGACCACTTCAATCTGCTTGGCCCGGGCCTGGTGCCCCACCAGGGACATGGCTTTATCGATAGCGCGGCCGACGGTCACCGGGCGCAGCAGAGGCTCGGACTGACGCGCGAAATCCAGAAGACCGCGGATAATGCCGCTGCTGTAATCGATGGCAGACTCAATTTTATCGAGGATGCTTTTTAACTGCTCCTTATCGCAGTTTTCCCTGGCCAGCTTGTCCTTCATCAGCCGGGTATAGACCAGGATGCCGGCCATAGGGTTGTTAAGCTCGTGGGCCACCCCGGCCGAAAGCTGCCCGATAGAGCTGAGCTTGGCGGCCTGGATAAGCTGCTGCTGCGTCTGTTGAAGTCGTTCGATGGAGTCGTTCAACTCGTTATTCAACACCAGGATTTCCTTGCTCGACTCCATCTGGCGTTCCAGGAAATCGAGAAGGGTCGCCCCGAGGCCGCTGACGAGGAAGACAAACACGGCGAAGAGCAATGTCCTCAAGAGCGAGAAGGTGTCGTACTCGATGAGAAGAGTATAGGGGAGCAGCACTCCCAGAAAGAGCAGCCCGCTGATGATGACCCCCCGCATGCGGTAGACAAAGGCGGCGTAAATGAAGGGATAAAAGAAAATGACGACATAGACATCGTGGTAGGAGGTCATGACGCCGTAATAAATATAGGTGAAGACGGCAAAAAGCCCCAGTATTATCCAGATGTGGGGGCTGCGAATGCCTTTCCTGGACCTGGGCTGCAACAGCCAGTGAACTACTCCCGGGGAAGTCCGCGGTTTGCGGGACTCTTTGTCTGGAACACTGGTCATAAGCCGGCTACCCGCAATCTCCTTATTTCGTACCTATTATACTCCTTTTCCAATATGCGCTCATCCCGGTGCGGTAAGGGTAAATACTTGGTGAAAAACCCTTCTCAAGCGTGCCCGTGATTAAGTATCACGGCGGATTTGAGACTCGTGCCTGAGGAATAGAATTGAATTAGAAGCTAAGCAAGCAGAAGAAAGGTTTTGTTTTTTATGCCCCTGGAACTGATGATAGCCCTGATTATAATACTGCCTATTATTATTCTTTTTGCCGTATTCGTCTGGTATCTGAACTTCGGGCGCATCTATGCCGCCGTTAAAGAAACGTACCAGAAGAGACAAATAATCGCCGATAGCGAAGAGCTGCAAACGGACGAAATCTAGAGTTACTCCCGTATCCCGCCTAAAACGTCTTTCTAAAACGCTCCATCATCTTTTTATTTACCGGCTTTTTCCTGAGACCGCCTGACCGCGAACCAGGTCCGGACCCGTTCATCCAGCTTGCCGGTAAGCGCTTCAATCTTCTTCACATCGCCGCCGGCGATAGCCGCTTTCTCCGCATCGTTCAAGCCGTATTCCTTAAGGGCCAGGTCAGCGTCTCGGAAAAGACTGTCCGCAAAGGCCCTATCCTGACTGGCGCGATAGAGGGCTGAGACCATCCTCTCGGGCCCGCTGACAGGTTCGTACCGGATGACCCTGACCGGGCAGGTCTTGTAAGCGGGCGTCCCGGTGACGGGGTCGAGGGTCTCCGGGCGGGAGCTGATAAGCTCGTTGGTGGGCGTCTCGGCGAAGTGGAAAGCCATGTGGACCACGCCCTCCGGCACCGCGTCGGTAACTTTAGCCCGGACCTTGACCTCGCCCTGGCGGGAGGTCACCCGGACCATATCGCCGGGCCGGACACCCAGCGACGCCGCGTCCGCGGGGCTAATCTTCAGCTCTTCCTCGCTCAAGAGCATATTCAGCACATCCACCTTACGGGTCATGGTAGCGTGGTAGTGGTACAAACGGCGCCCGGTCATGAGCACGAGGGGATACTCGGCATCGGTCAACTGCACGGGCGGGCGGTATTTCACCGCCACGAAATTGCCCTTACCGCTGGGTCGGGCGAAAATTTCTTCATGCATGATACAGGTGCCGGGGTGTTCATCGCTGGGGCAGGGCCACTGGAGGCTGCCTTCATCGAGACGCCGGTAGTTGATGCCGGCGTAGGTCGGCGTGAGACGGGCGATTTCCTCCATGATTTTTTCGGGGCTGGTATAATCGAAGCCTTTAGCACCCATCCGCCGGGCAATCTCGCTCACTATCCAGCAGTCGTCGCGGCTATCGCCGATGGGTTCGATGGCTTTCCTGACGCGCTGCACGCGCCGCTCGGTGTTGGTGAAGGTGCCGTCCTTTTCGGCATAGCTGCAAGCCGGCAGGATAACGTGGGCATACGGCGCCGTCTCGTTGAAGAAGATATCCTGGAAAACGAAGAAATCCAGCTTGCTCAGCGCCTCCCGCACGTGATGGACATCGGGGTCGGTAATCATGGGGTTCTCGCCCATGATATACATGGCTTTGATTTCACCTTCAATAGCGGCGGGGAACATGGCGGTAAGCTTCATGCCGGGCTCGCGGCTCAGCTTGACTCCCCACGCCTCCTCGAACTTTTTCACCGAGGCCTCGTTAGAGACCGGCTGGTAGCCGGTGAAAACGTTGGGGAGCGCGCCCATATCGCAGGCGCCCTGGACATTATTCTGGCCCCGCAGCGGGTTAACGCCGGAGCCGGGTTTGCCGACATTGCCAGTGAGCATGGCCAAGTTGCCGTTGGAGATAACGTTATCCGTGCCGTGGCTGTGCTCGCAGATACCCATGGCGTAGAGAATGGTCGCCGGGGAGTTGGTGGCGTACATGCGGGCGGCTTTAACGAGGAGGTCAGGCGCTACCCCCGTGGTCTTCGCCACCCAGTCGAGCGGGTAATTTTTGAGCTCCTGGCGGAAAGCTTCAAAGTTCTCGCAGCGTTCCTCGATAAACTCTTTATCGTGAAGTCCTTCGTCATAGATAATGCGGCACATGCCCATGAGCAGGGCGACGTCCGTGCCGACTTTGTGGCGAATCCAGAGGTCGGCGTCCCTGACGAAATCGACCTCCATGGGGTTGGCGACGATGAGCTTGGCACCATTGCGGACGACCTGCCGCACCCTCATCGCCAGCACCGGGTGCGCTTCCGGGGCATTGGTGCCGATAGCCAGAATGCACTTCGAGTTGCTGAAGTCGTCGATGTTGTTGGTCATCGCCCCGCTGCCGAAGGTGGTGGCCAGACCGGCCACGGTGGGGGCATGTCAGAGGCGGGCACAGTGGTCGACGTT
>CAYXOZ010000099.1:0-5935 GCA_964467135.1 uncultured Dehalococcoidaceae bacterium | reverse complement strand
CTCTATCCGCTCCCCGCATTTGAGGATTTCTTCGAGCGGGCGCTGCCATCCGGTGACTGCCGCTAGAAAGTCTGTCGCGTACTTCGCGCCGTTGACCATGGTGTTGATGTGCAGGCAAAGCCCCGCCGAGTTTATCACCAGCCACCCGAAGTGGGTGGGCCCGAAGCCTCCCGTATGCCGTCCCGGCGCGGCGTCCATCTTGTATTTTGCGGAGGTGGGCGTGCCCGCGAACCCGGGAAAATCGAATTTGGGGTCGTGCAGCCCGAGTTCCTGCCCCCCGATATGTACCGCGTACTCTTCGGCGCCTTTGCCGATTCTCTCCGCGGCTTTCTGGACGCCGTCCGCGAGGACGTTGCCGAAACCTTCGCGCCTGGCGACTTTTTCGGTCATGGCAACCATGGCGCGGTAGTCGCCCCACTTTAGGTCGATGCCGTCCGTGTCTTTTCGCGTGATGATGCCGTGCTCGTAGCATTCCATGGCGAAGGCGATGACCGTGCCGGCGGATATGGTATCGACGCCGTAGGCGTTGCAGATGTGGTTGGCCATGGCTATGGCTTCTGCATTCGTGCAGAGGCACATCGCCCCGAAAGCCGCGGCTGTCTCGTACTCCGGTCGCTTGGTGCCCGCAGGATATTTATACTCACCAGCGCCTTCTTTCAGTCGACCGTGGCAGGCGACCGGGCAGTGCCAGCAGCCGCTGCGACTGGTAACGCCATCATTGAACTTCTCTTTGCTGAGGCCGGAAACATCCGGCATCTCGACCACTCCCACCCCGCCCCAGTTTTTGACCGGCGTGTCCCCGCTGTGCGCCGAGTTGTCGGTATGGGAGCACGTGCCGAAGTTGTGCAGCCCGTTCCTGGCCGGGCTTTTCATGATAACGTCGAGGTATTCTTTTCTGAGCCTTTCGGTCGTTTCCGTATCCGCCAGGCTCACCTTTCCTTCCCCCCTCACCGCCACCGCTTTGAGCTTTTTCGACCCCATTACCGCCCCCAGCCCCGAGCGTCCCGCCGCCGAACCTTTATGTGTGATAATGCTGGAAATGAGAGAAAGCTTTTCGCCCGCCGGGCCGATGGCGATGACCCTGGTATCTTTACCGAGTTCTTGCTTTAAAATGTCCTCGGTCTCGAAGGTGCTCTTGCCCCACAGATGAGAAGCAGCCTTTAGCTCGGCTTTACCGTTATTTATTGAGAAGTATACCGGCTTTGGTGAAATGCCGGTGAAAAACACGCCGTCATAGCCGGCGAACTTTAGATAGGGTCCGAACTCCGCCCCGCAGTTGGCGTCTCCCCACCCCCCGGTGAGCGGCGATTTGGCGACCACCGCATAGCGGCAGCCCAGAGGGACCGGGGTGCCGGTAAGGGGACCGGTCATGATGCCGAGGGTGTTTTCCGGCCCCAGTGCATCGACCCCGCCCCTCTGCCGACTGTATAATATTCTCGAGCCTACGCCGTATCCCCCGATGAAGTCACGGTTGAGGCTTTCCTCAGTTATTTCTTCTTTTATCTGCCCCGTGGTAAGGTCCACGAACAGGAGCTTCCCTTTATACCCGCCCGCCATTTTCTTTCCCTCTTTTCCGGTTTATAATTGGATTTTATGAAGAAGTTTACTTGTTTGTTTATTGGCTGGCGAGCCAGGGCTCGAACCTGGGCTAAAGGATCCAAAGTCCTCTGTGCTACCGCTACACCACTCGCCAGCGTCGCTCGTAAAATTATATCATTTCACCCTGTCTCAGACAATGATGTAAAGAGTCCTGTTTGATTAAAGTTTTAAGCGATTCCTCACCCCTCGGTCCCATCTCCAGCCTGTTGCAACGCTCCAGCTATAGGATTTCTGGCTGGAGAGGGGAAGAGAAAAAGAGGGGTCTGCACCCCTCTTAACACCCCGGTTATGGGGGAGTAACACCCGAGAGGGGCGCTAGCCCCTCTCAAATTCTCTCCCCCTCTCAAATATAATATTCTCCGTTTTGTATCAAGATACTATTTGAGAGGGGGTTAGGGGGTGAGTATAGAAAATAACTCTAAAAAAAACATTAAAAAAATCGCCCCGCTTTAACGTTTTGCCGTCGTTGATTGCGGGGCGTTTTTTACCGGCGCGGGCGGATTTTATCTCGCGGTCCTTTTCCTCGTTATGATATCTTCTTTTTCATGCATCGCCTCGAGCTGCGCTTTCCATTTACGGGCCCTGTCGGCCAAGAAACGCCGGGTCGGCTGTGTGCTGATGAGTATCGCGTTGATATTCACCCAGGGGATGAAAATGCTCTCCGTGTAGCCACCGGGCATGTCGAGCTTGTCGTCCCAGTGTATCAGGTTTATCAATATCCCGTGCTCGTCCACCACGTCGATAATCCCTATGTAGCAGTCGTCCGGCGCGGTCTCCGGCATCAGGTGTACCGCCACGCAGTAGCCCGGTTGTATCGCCTGTGTTTTCGCCATTTTAGCCTCCCTTGACACGACTCATCGTAGCCTATTTATATACTTATTTCACCGTCTTGTCAATAGTACTGTTCGGTCATCCGGATTCGCATCATCCTCCATTTCCTTATGTTTCGCTAATCTTTCTTTATGAAATATTAAGGATTAGTTTAGGTTATGTTTATATATTTTACGTTAATTTTTATGATGTCTTGTTATGCTTTTTAAGGTAAATAAAGGAAACATCATAAAAAATGTAAACCCCGGACACCAATACCGCACAGGGGAGGTAAAATAAATGGAAAACTTCGTAATTGTGGGCAAGGCTAAGACGGTCTTCAAACTTATCGAGCTTAAGGCCAAGCGGGAAGAGCTTGCCCGGCGGGCCAAGAAACAGAACTCTAAAGGTAAATAGTTTTTATCCGGTTATTGCTTCCTGAACTTGTCCTTGAGGGCGTTGATTTCCCGGGACTTTTCGAACTCTTCCTGGCTCATCGGTTCGCATGATATCAGTTTATCGTTGTAAATCTTTATCTTGAACAATTCGTGGCAACTCCAGCAGCGGCGCGGTCCTTCGTAACTGTTCCCGACAAAAGAGAGCTTGCTTTCTGCATTGCATTTGGGACATTTCATTGACATCATAGCGTCTGGTGTCCTTTCATCCCCTGTCCGACTCTATGGCCCGATTATACCATCGGGCCGCGTCTGCTGCCAAACTGCTGGATTTCACGCGGGCATGGGGAAAAATATGCTGAAAAGGTAAAACACCGCCGGTATCGTTAGCATTGAAGCGATGAAGCTGGCAAAGACGAACTGTGTCGTTATCGACTTTTTACCCCCCGCTCGCTCCGCGAGGATAGGCGTGCCCGTGACCGGCGGCACCGCCGCCTGCAGCAGGAAGAGGAGTGCGATATTGTAGCTGGGCTTGATGATTACCAGAACTCCGATGAAGACCAGCGGAAATACGATATTTTTCATGATGATGAACTTGGTTATCTCGGAGAAGTAGAATTTTCCCCGCTGCTGGAAGTCCAGGTAAAGGCTCCCCCCGAGGATTATCATCACCAGGGGCAGGGCCATCGCGCCGAGTATCTGGAAAATGGAAAATATAAAGTCCGGGATATAGTCTTTGACCCCGCTGACCTGGATGATTATGGCGATAATCGTGGCTATTAGCACCGGGTTGATGATGCGTTTCCAGTTCGCCGGTTGTGTCTTTTTCCTGAAAAACAGCTGGTAGGTGCTGAAAAAGAGGGTGGGGTGGAACATGATAAAGATGAAAAGCTGCGCGATGAATGGCGTTGTCGTGCTGAAAATGCCGCTCAATATAATCAAAGGGAAGAAAATGCCGTTCTGGAAAAAGAGGCAGATGGCGAACTCGCTGCGCGTTTCGCGGGCGGAGACGTACCTGCCGATTAACGTTAGCGCCAGGGCGATGGCGGTGAAAACGAGCCACCAGAGCGGCAGCTGCCACCAGTTAGGCTGTTCCTCGGGCTTGAAATTCAACACGATGCTGGCGAAAACGGTTGAAGGCAGGGCGATATCGATGGCCAGCGTCGATAGAAAGCCCAGGACGTTCTCCGGCACGAGGTTCCGCCGCGTTATCCAGAACCCGATGACGCCGATGCCCAGGAGCACCAGCACCGATTCCAGCACTACCAGGAAAACGTTCATCTATTGTTATTACACTTGTTGAAATGGGATTAATGCCGAAGGTCGGAGTCGAACCGACACGAGGGTTGCCCCTCAACAGTTTTTGAGACTGCCGCGTCTGCCATTCCGCCACTTCGGCCCAGGTTATTTTATTCTAGGTGAAAAACGCCGCTCGCGCAAGGTTATTTTTTTATTGGTAGTATTTGTAGTATTGGTAGTATTGGTAGTATTCTAAACCTCTTGTCCCCCGTCCCCAATTTAGCTATACTGTTTTTAACTGCTTATCCCTGTAATCAGCGAGGTCCGTTTTGTTCGGCGAGAGTACGTTTCTTAATGGCATCGAGTTCCAGATGAGCCTGCTCATGTTCGTGGCTCTGGCGGGCTATCTACTGGCCTATCGTTTCAACCAGTCCGCGGTGGTCGGCATTATCCTCTGCGGCATCATTGTCGGCCCGAGCCTGCTGGGGCTCGTCACCTATACCGATTTCGTCGCTACCCTGGCGCATCTCGGCGCCGTGGTCCTTCTCTTCACTATCGGGCTGGAGTTCAATATCACGGATATCTGGAAAGTGCGCTATGTAATTATCGCCCTGGTCGGCGTAATCGTGCCGGCTTTCAGCGGTTATTTCCTGGCGAGGGCCTTTGATTTTGATTTCAATGCGTCCGTTTTCGTGGGTACGGCTCTCACCGCCACCAGCATCGCCATCACCGCCAACGTGCTTCGGGAGATGGGTAAGCTCCAGTCCGGGCCGGCTAAGGCCATTATCGCCGCGGCCGTTATCGACGATGTGCTCGGTCTCCTGGCGTTGTCCTTCTCCTCGGGACTGGTCTCGGGAGACCTGTCTGCGGTGTCCCTTATTATTACCGCCGCCAAGGCTGTCGGATTTCTTTTCGCCGGGATAGTTCTCGGCCGGCTTTTATTTGCCAGGGTTTTGGTTAGACTCGACTGCACTAAAATGTGCTCAAAGTACCCGGAATCTATTTTTATTTTCGCCATCATGGTCGCTTTTCTCTATGCTATGGCCGCCGAGCTGGTCGGGTTGTCCGCCATTGTCGGCTCGTTCCTGGCGGGCGCTACTTTTTCCGACGTAAAATTGACCCGCGGCCATGTCTTTAGAGAAGGCGCCGAGCACCTTCAAATCATCTTCGCTTCCATCTTTTTCGTTTCGCTCGGCGTTATCATGGACCTGCATCTCGTTAATCTGGGCCTGCTGTGGTTCGTGCTGGCTTTGACCGGCGTTGCGATTGTTACCAAAATTATCGGTTGCGGCGTCCCGGCTTTATTACAGCGTATGAGTTTCAGGGATTCCCTTATTGTTGGCGTGGGCATGGTGCCCCGCGGCGAGGTGGCGATGATTATCGCGCTCATCGGTCTTAACCAGGGTCTTATCAACCAGAGCGCTTACGCCGCGGTGATTTTAATGAGCCTTTTGACGACGATTTTACCCCCGCTGGTACTGAGGAACTGGCTTTATAGGAGTAAAGAAAGGGAGGAAAACAAATGAAAGTTGGTGAGTTGATTGCGATGTCGCTGGAGGAAAGCCGCGAGTATGTGGCGCGGGCCGTCGCCGGCCTTAAGCCGAAAGAGCTTGCTTTTCGTCCTGAGCCTCACAGTAACTGTATCGCTTTCCTGATGTGGCACGTGGCTCGCGGCGAGGACCTTTGGATTAATGCGATACTGCTTGGAGAGAAACAGCTTTACGAAGCCGGGGGCTGGTATAAAAAGTTCGGTACCTCTCCCCAGGACTCGGGCTTCGGTTTCGACGTGGCCAAGCTTGATGCCTGGCCGGTCCCTACCCTTTCTCTTTTAAAGGGATACGCCGCCGCTGTTCGCGAAAAAACGCTGGCTTATCTGAAAACGTTGACCGCCT